>JBCAWW010000458.1:0-5105 GCA_038534415.1 Bacteroidota bacterium
GACATTTCCAAAATTTCCATCTGTTAAAACACTTATGTACAATCCGTAGCCTTCAGAGGCGGCAGGGGGAGGAAAAATGTGTCAAATAAACTTCAAAAACTAAGCGTTCCGCGCAGCGGTAAAAAAGAAAAAAAGGTACACCCTGCCTCTCAGCCCAAGGTGTACCCAATGGTAAATGCTAAAAATATTGAAGCTATGCGCCGACCAAAAAGCCCCCAACTTGGTGCTTCCAGAGACGTGCATAGGTCCCGTCGAGTTCCAGTAGTTGATGGTGCGTACCATCCTCTACTATCTGCCCATCTGCCATCACGAGGATTCGATCCATCGCCAATAGGGTCGAAAGACGGTGGGCGATCGCGATCACCGTTTTGTCGCCAATCAAATCCTCCAAAGCAGCCTGAACCATGCGCTCACTTTCGCTATCGAGTGAGCTGGTCGCCTCATCGAGGATGAGGATAGGAGCCTCTTTGAGCATCGCCCGAGCAATGCTAATCCGCTGAGCCTGTCCACCGGAGAGCTTAACCCCGCGTTCCCCGACTAGGGTGTCATACCCCTGTGCCAGATCCTTGATAAAAGGATGCGCCCTCGCTCGCTCTGCCGCCAGTACAATCTCGGCCTTAGCAGCCTCAATTTCACCATAACCAATGTTGTCCTTGATGGAGCGATGAAACAGCTGACTCCCCTGAGGCACATAGCTTATCGCTTGACGCAGACTCTCTTGATTATGCAAGGCAATGTCCTGACCATCAAGGTAAATCGCCCCTTTTTGGACATCAAACATCCGCAGTAGCAACTGAGTCAGAGTGGTCTTACCGGCTCCACTCTCCCCTACTAAACCGACCTTTTGGCCAGCAGGTATCTGGAGGGTAAAGTTTTTGAAGACTTCCTTGCCTTCTTCATAGCTAAAGCTGACATTTTCCATATGGATATCGCCTCGGCGAACGCTCAGTCTCGGTGCCTCAGCAAGGTCTAGCAATTGATGCTCCTGCAGGATCTCATCCAAACCTTCTTGGACTTCTCCGTAGCTTTCCATCACCGCGTTCATACTCGAACCGATAAAGAGCAAAGCATCAAGGATACCCCAAGTCAGGGTGATCACCATGATCACTTCCCCTACGGTGAGCGCCCCCCTTTGCAACAGACGAAGGGTCAAAACGAGCATCATCGCCATCAAGACGATCTGAAGGGCATTGTTGAGCAGGAGCACTCCTTCGGAGTAACGCCAGCTCTTGAAAACCTTGCCTTGAAAGTCATCGATATGCTTATCTACATGCTTGATCTCAGCCTGCCGACGCGCAAAAAGATGCACCACTCGGATATTGGTCACGATATCGACCATCTGTCCTTTGAGCTTGGTATATGAACCAGCTGTCGCTTTGGACAAAACAGCCTTACGCTTTACCAATAATGCGTTGAGGACCAAAAAGACCAGGGCCCAGACCCCCAATATCAGCGCCAATATAGGCTTGGCGAGATAGGCGATCACCATAGAAAGTAACAAGCGTAAAATGGTCGGGAAGAAATCCCAAAGCAACTTGCTCAACATATGGTTGATACCATTGGAGGCATTGGTGACCTTAGTGGCCAATGAACCCGCAAAACGATCAGAGAAGTAGCTGCTACTATGTTGACTCAGCCAATCATAGAGTACACGTGCACTTTCTAAGCGGGTACGGGTGATCCAATGCATCCCCAAATAACCACTCGACCGCCAACAAATGGTAGAGATCGCAAAGACCCCCACATAAATCATCGCCCATTGCCACATAGTGGCATCTTTGAGGTTCAGCGAATCGACGAGCTCTTTGAGGATATAGGTATTAGAAACACTCAGGCTTTGCCCCAAAAGCACTGCAAAAATTGCAGGGAGAGCAAAACGAATAAACTTGCGACTAGTAAAAATGGAAAACTGAAAGGCCTGACGCGGTAGTCGCGAACGCGCAGACCCTGGTTGTAAAAATGGTTTCATGCCAGTGTGAATTTAGGTGTTACGTAAGCAAACAGTTCGGTCTGCTTGACGGGTACCAAGCAGAGGCAGGATCGAATTGTTGAGAGGAGCTTACTAAACGGACAGGAGGGTGAGCGTGTAGCTTTGATTCTTGTTGTCGCTTTCGGCCGAGATGGTATGTACGGCGATCCAAATCAAAGGGTTACGGAAAATTGGGATTTAGATCGAGGACAAATGCAATGCCGCTCCATTGATCATATTTGCCCTCATTTCCGAGGAGGGCAAAGAGGTGGTTTCGCATTTTTACCGCTGCGCGGAACGCTTATTCCCCCAATTTTTCCAAGGCAAAAAAGATCGCTGAAATATGCAAAGACTGCACAAAAGCTCCCGCTAGCGCCAAACGCTTCACTTCTGCAATTGGCATGAGTTGGACGACGATCTCTTCTTCCAAATCCAAGCGCTGCTCCTGCACCAATTTGACGTTTTCAGCGAGAAAACAATAATTAAGATTGTCGTGAGTAGAAGGGTTGGCGGAGATGGCTCCGGTTTCGATCATGCTAGTGGATTGGTAACCCGTCTCCTCTAGAAGCTCTCTGCGAGCACATTGCTCGGGGCTTTCCCCCTCTTCTACCCAACCTGCTGGCAGCTCGAGGCAGACTTGATCTAAACCCGGACGATATTGCTGATTGACCACGACCAAACGATCTTCAGTGATCGCAAAGATGTTGACCCAAGCAGGATACTCAAAGGTATAAAAAGGGGTAATGATCGGCCCGTCTTCGCCCTTTTGATAAGTGCCGGCTTTTACTGTAAGCCATTTGTCTTGATGGATGTATTGACTATTGAGCAGTTTCCAGGGTTGAGGTGCTGGCATGAGAGGCACTTAGTTGTTCAAAAATATCAATATAGGCCTGGGCATTGGCTTCCCACGAATACTTTTCTACGATCTTAGGGATTTTGTCTGGGCCTAAGCCATAGTCAGATGGCTGCGCGATGACTTTACGAATCGCCTCGACATAGGCTGGCGCTTTGTTTTCGACCAGTATCCCACGCCCCTCTT
Organism: Bacteroidota bacterium; assembly: GCA_038534415.1. GTDB lineage: Bacteria > Bacteroidota > Bacteroidia > J057 > J057 > JBCAWW01. The sequence continues at coordinate 3,009 of JBCAWW010000458.1, forward strand.
CGATAAACGCTGGTATCGCCCCAGCTACGCTGCCGATCAATGGCAATCCATACAAAATCGCATCCAAGGCAGTCATACAGAAGCCCTCTTCTAAGCTAGTCTGGATATAAATATCCGTCTGCTCATAATAGCCCATCAATTCATCCTTAGGCATGCCGGGCACAAAGACGATGCGTTCGCCGAGGGCGTAACGATCAATCTCCGCCAAAAAGTAATCGGCATAAGCCTGATTACGAATCGGACCGATAATATGCCAAACAAAATCTATCCCCTCCTCGACTAATTTAGCCGCAATCTCGGGGATGATATGCTGATTTTTGCTAGGATTGATGCCCCCTGCCGTGAGAATACGAATGGGTTTTTGAAAACCAGTACCCGGTTCTTGCGGCAAAAAGCCCGTAAACTCGCAGCCCAAGGGGATAACCTTCACTTCACGCTTACCAATGATAGACTGGAGGAGGTTTTTGGTATGCTCTGAGATTACAGAATAAGCATCCGCCTCGTGATGGGCGACGCGACGAGCGTTGATCCAACCGATGAGTTTGAGACGAAACTGATCCTTAAAGCGCCGTAAAAAACTGTCTCCCTCCCATGAAAGGCCTGCTTCCTGTGGGGGAATATTGAGATGGTTGGCGAGCACCTTGATGCCTTGTTTACGGAAGTAAGCGAGATCCACATGACGCAACAAATACAAGCCCGTCATGACCACCAATACATCAGGGCGCTCTGCCTCTGGCAATGCTTTGAGGTAAGCATCTACATCCAAGGCAAATTTTTTGCGACGGCCCCGCACAAATCGCTTGCGATCACCGATTTCTACCTCGATGCCGATTTTGACAAGCTGATAAGGGTAAGTGCTATTATCTTTTTCTAGTTGAGTCGTTCCGCTATTGGGGACAATGAGCGTTACCTCATGTTCTTGCTGGGCGATACCCGCAACGATTTTTTTGGTCAGGTGGGTCGCGCCCCCAATAAGCGGATCAAAATGCTCGGCTAGGATGATGACTTTCATTCCTGCTAGTTAGTTACCGGGATATGAAATACGTAGTTGAGGATGACCTCTTTGTTGGCCTCTACCCAGCGACTGAGTCTTTCTACGCCTTCTTCGACCCCAACCTGCGGGCTCCAACCTAGTTCTGCTTGGATCTTACGAATGTCAGAGACATATACGCGCTGATCACCGGGACGCCAATCGCCCTCTAGTGGCTTGATCTCCTTACCAAAGTAAGAACGTAGGTGATTGAGGAGTTCGTTGAGCGAAAGGGTAAAGTCTACCCCACCCCCTATATTATATATCTTTCCGGCGCATTTTTCCACGTTTTGGAACGCCATCTCATAGGCTCTCACCAAGTCGCCGATATACAGGACATCGCGGATTTGGTTGCCATCTCCATAAACGGTGATTTGGCGATTGAGCATGGTCGCGATGGTAAACCAAGCAACCCAGCCTTGATCTTCAATCCCAAATTGATTTTCGCCATAGATACATGATTGGCGAAATACTACTGTCGGGATATCATAGATGCGGCAGTAGTCATGTACATATTGGTCTCCAGCTCCTTTGGAGCAGCCATAGGGGGAGTGAAACTCCAATTGCTGACGCTCGTTGACGCCATCGGGCATATTTTCATATTCGTAACGGCCATTGCGCAGGACAGTAGTAACGTCCTCCATCTTGCCGTAAACTTTATTGGTAGAGCTATAAAGCACCAAAGGTTTGATGCCCAACTCACGTATCGCTTCGAGTACATTGAAAGTACCAAGCGCATTGATTTCAAAATCTTCTCTAGGATTGCTAACTGAAGTAGTAACGGCTACTTGACCAGCCAGCAATAACAGCCCGTCTAACTCACCGATTGCTTGGATAGCCCCCTTTATCCCCTCAAAATTGCGGATGTCCTCTTCAAAAAATTGAAAGTCATATTCCTCTTTTAGCTTTTCGAGATTGTATGCACTTCCTTTACGAGATAGGTTGTCGATGATAGATACTTCATATCCTTTACCCAAAAAGTAGCGGGCGGCATTGACACCGATAAAGCCGGCACCTCCTATAACTAAGATTTTCAATTTTTTGAAGAGGACATCCGCAATTTTGAG
>JBCAWW010000459.1:0-5083 GCA_038534415.1 Bacteroidota bacterium
ATTTGTGGGACTTTTGCGCCAAAGTATCAGAGAAGGCCCCTGTCTTTGTTGACGAAGCCTATCTGGAGTTTTTGGATGATCCGGCTGCCTCCAGCATGGTCGGCCTGGTCGCCGAGGGCAAAGATGTGATCGTCGCTCGCACCTTTTCCAAAATACACGGCATGGCGGGTCTGCGTATTGGCTATGGAGTCGCACTACCTGAAACCCTAGAAAAAATCACTAGTATGGTGCGCAGCAATATGGGACTTTCGGTTACTTCATTGCGGGGGGCCATGGCGAGCCTTGAAGCCACTGATTTTCAAGAAAAAACCCGCAAACTCACCGCCGAAACCAGAGAGTACGTAGCCTCAGAACTCGACAAACTGGGTTTTGCCTATGTCCCCTCTCATACCAGTTTCATGATCTTTCCGATCGATCTTCCCGGCGATCAATATCTCGAAAAGATGTTTGCTCAAGGGATCGGCATCCGCGTCTTTGAAATAGACGATAAGCCTTGGTGCCGCGTCAGTATGGGGACCATGCAGGAAATGGAGATGTTTATTGAGGCCCTCAAAAATGTCGTGGGCTAAATAGCTCATCCTATCCATGAATCCATACCACAAACCAGTGTCGCTATGTGGATGAATCCAGCCGTGCAAAAAACGCTTTCCATCCTCCTCCTCATTGGGGTGGGCGTCTTGATTCGTAGCAAAATCAAAAGCAAAGAATCACTCGGAGGCGTCAAGGTCTTGATCTTGAGCATTGCGCTACCCGCTACGATTTTTGTAGCCTTGCTCAAAATAGAGATCGAAGCTCAGTTGCTTTTTCTCCCTTTACTCGCGCTTGGCTTCAATCTTCTGCTCTTAGGAGTGGTCTATAAGATGCTGCCGATGATGGGGATTGAGCCGGCAAATGCCCAAAGCAAAACGCTGATGATGCTTTTGCCTTCCCTAGCGCCGGGCTTGTCTTGCTTTCCTTTTCTCGCCGAGTACATGGGAGATAGTAGTCTCGCCTTGGCCGCCTTGGCCGATGTGGGTAATAAAGTCTTTGTCTTGATATTGCTCTATATGCTGGCCATGCATTGGTACTATAAGCGAGTCTCAAGTGGCCCTGGCAATAATGGCCGGCTCAAAGATTTATTGCTATCACTCATCCGCGAACCCGTCAACCTGATGATCGTCAGTGCCATTGTGCTATTGAGTTTTAACCTCAATATTAAGGCACTACCCGAATTCATGCAGTCGGCCGTCGGCCGAATGAGTGCCATGATGACACCGATGATCCTCATATTTATTGGGATGGCGGTCAAAGTCAAATGGGATCAAATCGGACCAATATTGACCTTTTTGAGCTTCCGTTCTGCTTTCGCCTTTTTGCTGAGCGCGCTTATGATTCTCTTGCTACCTGCTTTGGCGCCTGCGGCGCTATTGGTTGTGGTGGTTTTTCCGCAAAGTGCTTGCAGTTTTTGGCCCTTTGCCCATATGGCGGCCGTTGATGCCTTAGAAGAAAAATCTACAGATAAAACTTTCGATACCGAATTTGCCCTTAGCGTCCTCGCTTTTTCCCTGCCGTTTTCTACGACCCTTATCCTTGCTATTTGTTCATTGGGAGAGTTTTTCTTTAACCCTTATCTACTTCTCCTGATATCCGGGATCATGTTTCTGATTGCCTTTGTACCCAAACTCCTGCTGGCTATAAAGCCGCCTCTCAAAGAGTCTGTACACATCAAGTCGTGATTCCTTTTTGGGGGCTGCTTCGCAGAACGCTTATCTATAGCGTTCTGCGAATAGGGCAAATTTGTAGCGGTGAAGGAGTGAGTAAAGAGACAAAAGCATCCCGTTCCTGATTTCGGCATTTAATCAATCATGAGATTTCTCGTCGTCCCAATCTCGGGACGCTGTCGAAATGCGTTCTGCGCAGCGGTGAAAACCCAAATTGGTTTATGTAATAAACCGCTACCTTAAATCCGTAGGGCGTATTGCATACGCCCAAAGAGACAAGCGTTCCGCGCAGCGGTCTCCCCAACTAAGCTACTCCAGATGGTCCATAAGACTATATTCTGGGGGAAAATAATCTATACTTAGCCTAGGCCAAGCCTGCCAATCCTTATTTACCTTTATTGCTTGCTGTCCTGCTACAAAGTTGATTGAGTAATGAAGAAATATTTAAGCCTACTACTCCTTTTCATTTTACCTAGTTTTATTTTCGCCCAGTCCATTTCTGAACACAGCCAAAGGCTCCAAGCTGACTGGCAGTTTGTCAAGCAAGATTTAGGAGGAGTTTGGGAAGCCATCAGGCCCGTAAAAGCAGGCCGTCCCGAGACGGTTCCTATCTGGTCAGAAGTTAGTTTGCCCCATTGTTTCAACGCTACCGATGCCACTAATCCATACGTCAATTACTATCAAGGTCCGGGCTGGTATCGCACTCAATTAGCCATTGACAATCCCTACGCCAAAGGTCGCACCCTCCTACATTTTGAAGGGGCAGGGCAAAAGACAGAAGTTTATGTCGGACTCAGCAAAGTGGGGACTCATGTAGGTGGCTATGACGAATGGAGTCTCGATATCACCGACTTCATCAGCCAAGCTCAAAATGAGGCAGGCCAAGTGCCTCTTTCGATCCGTTGCGACAACTCGCGCGATCTGGAAATGATCCCTTCTAGCCTGTCGGATTTCAATGTGTATGGTGGCCTCTACCGCTACCTCAATTTGGTGTATGTGCCTGAGACCTATATCCAGCAAGTACATATTACGCCTAGCCTTGGTGATAAAAAGTCAGGCGATGTCACCCTAAGCATTGATTTTTCGGGTGCAGCTAGTACCGATTTACAACTCAAAGTCAGAGATGCCAATCATGAACTAGTTTACGAGACTCAGCTTTCGGCTAGTTCAGATCAATTGACGCATACCTTCTCCCTCAAAAAAATCGAACTATGGACACCTGACAATCCGCAGCTTTATCAGCTAGAGATTAGCAGTGAGGAAGGGCAGAATTATACTGACAAATTTGGCTTTAGAGCCTATCGCTTTGAAAAAAATGGTCCTTTTTATCTCAATGGTGAACGTTTACTCCTGCGGGGAACGCACCGTCACGAAGACCACGCTGGCGTAGCGGCGGCTATGACAGAAGAGATGATTAGGACTGAAATGCTGCTCATGAAGGAAATGGGCGTCAACTTTATACGATTGGGGCATTATCAGCAATCTCGCATCGTCCTCAACCTCTGTGATAGCCTCGGCATCTTAGTGTGGGAAGAAATCCCTTGGTGTCGCGGCGGCTTGGGGGGGGATATCTACAAAGCTCAGGCGCGACGGATGCTCAGCAACCTCATCAATCAGCATTACAATCATCCTTCAGTCATCATCTGGGGGCTCGGCAATGAAAATGACTGGCCGGGCGACTTTCCAGAGTTTGACAAAGAAAAGATTCAGGCTTTCATGAAGGAATTGCATGAGTTGGCGCATGAATTAGATGACAGCAGACTCACGGGCATACGCCGCTGTGATTTTTGTAAGCATATCGTGGATGTGTATTCGCCTTCGATTTGGGCGGGCTGGTATCGCGGTAAGTTTACGGAATATAAAGAGGTGTCGCGCAAGAATATGGAAGAGGTCAACCACTTTTTTCATATGGAATGGGGCGGTAGTAGCCATGCCGGGCGGCATGACGAAAACCCTGACCAAGGGCTCGAAAACGTCCAAGTCGGCCAAGGCGCCGACGAAAGAGCCGGAGATGCTTCATTGGTGGGAGGCTCGGCCCGCGTCTCACGCGACGGCAATTGGTCAGAGACCTATATCTGCAACCTATTTGACTGGCATCTACAACAACAACTGGAGATGCCTTGGCTCACCGGCGCGGCCCAATGGGCCTTCAAAGATTTTTCTACGCCGGTGCGGCCCGAAAACCCAGTGCCTTATATGAATCAAAAAGGGGTGATCCAGCGAGATTTCACTAAGAAGGAAAGCTATTATGTCTTTCAATCTTATTGGACCAGCAAACCGATGGTCCATATCTACGGACATAGCTGGCAGACGCGCTGGGGCAAGGAAGGGGAAGCAAGACTGGTAAAAATCTACTCCAATTGTGAGGCGGTAGAATTGTTTTTGAACGGGCAAAGCCTTGGGAGCAAAAAGCGAAATCCGGAGATTTTTCCGGCCTGTGGTTTGTATTGGGAGGTGCCTTTTGCGAGTGGGGCCAATACATTAGTTGCGGTAGGCAAGCTCAAAAAGCAGGAAATCCGTGATGAGATCCAGCTCAGTTTCCAAACCGAGACTTGGGGTGAGCTGGCCCAGCTAAGCCTAAAGGAAGAGATCATTGATGAAAACTATAGCTGGCTGTACGTCAGAGCGCTTGATGATAAGGGAGTCCTTTGTCTTGACGCGATCAATAAGGTAGCGTTTTTGGTGATGGGCGATGCCGAGTTGATCAAGGATCAGGGTACGCCGCATGGCTCCCAAAAAGTGGGACTTTGCAATGGAGAAGCCAAAATTATGGTTAGGCGCTCTTCTGATAATTATACGCTAGGCGTCCAATCCGAAGGCTTGGAGACAGTAGTGATTGCTGGCAAAGGCCGTGAATAAGCGTTCCGCGCAGCGGTGGGAATCGAGGCGCTTCAAGGCAATGCCTTGAAGCAAACGTGCAGACCATGAATAAGCGTTCCGCACAGCGGTGAGAATCGAGAAGCTTTAAGGCAATGCCTTGAAGCAAACGGGCAGACCGAGATAAGCGTTCCGCGCAGCGATGAGAAAATCACTCGTACTCAAAAGTATAATAATGCCGGTAGAGCGTACCATCATAATTGTGTAGCTCTACGATGGGGGACTCTTTGAGGAGGCTTTGCTCGTCAAAGGAGGCCTCTATGGGGTATTGAATACCTGGAAAACGCTCAATACGCTCATAATAGTTGACCAACCAATTGATGTCGGTCCGGAGCCAATTGGTTTCATGACCGACTAAGCTGCCATCCGCTTGGAGGGGATACGCTTGCTCAAAAGTCTTTTTGCGACCCTCATTTAGCTCGTATTCATAATAAGCGATTTTTTCAGGCTGGCCGTTTTGGGTGATCCATTGGTACTTTTCGTGATGTACCACTTGGTCTTCATGG
>JBCAWW010000460.1:0-5077 GCA_038534415.1 Bacteroidota bacterium
CTTTGGTGAAAGTGCTCGCAATCTACTGCATTATCGAGCTTTGCGGAGATTTGACCTTCGAAAATTGCAGCAGCGGCTGCGAAGAATCGGCCTATCACGACTCGCACGTTCTGAAAGTCATGTGCTCGATAGTCTCAAACGCTCTCATAGTATCTTGACGGCTTTGGCCAAAGACAAAAAGGTTCGATTTGAAAAAACGGCACTATCCGTGAAGGATGCCGAACAATGGCTAAAACTGCATGCACGAGACCTTTTGGGAAAGCGTCCGGCAGGACGACGTCCAAGGGTAATGGTTACGATGCCGAGCCATGCTGCCAAGGATTATGACCTTGTCCGTAATATGGTTTCTCTTGGTATGGAGGTGGCGCGCATCAATTGTGCCCATGACAATCCTGAGGTCTGGTCCCAAATCATCGCCCAAGTAAAGCTGGCTAGTAAGAAAGCAGGGCGGGAGGTCAAGATTGCTATGGACTTAGCGGGACCCAAGATTAGGACGGGAGGTATGGCTGGTGGAGCAAGAGTGCTAAAGTATCGCCCGCAAAGAGACGAACGCGGCTATACCATCAAAGCTTACCGTATCTGGCTGGCCGAACGTGCAGAGGGATCCAATGCCTTGCCTGTTGCTGGGATCAATCAACTTTCACTCAAAGCTGGAGACGAACTCTGGCTCAGAGATGCTCGCGATAAAAAAAGGCAATTGCTAATCGAGTCAGTAGGTGCTGGAGGATATTGGGCTCTAGGGCAGAAGACCACCTATTTTGAAACTGGATTGGCCTTTTTTGCGGATAAAAATATGGTTGAGCCCATCGCAAAAGTGGGACTTTTGCCAGCTAGGGTAGCTTCTATTTTACTCAATCAAGGAGATATACTTGAGATACATGCTGATCCAATACCCGGAGAAGCTGCTAAAAGAAATAAAAATGGGGAGATCATCACTCCTGCTCATATCAGTTGCACGGAGCCCAAAGTTATGGCAGATGTAAAAGTTGGCGAACCGATTTACTTTGATGATGGCAAGATCAAAGGGCAGATCAAAGCGTTCTCCGAAGGAGAAATCACGGTAGAAATCGTCCAAACCCCAGCAAAAGGAGGGCGACTCCGGGCTGACAAAGGGATCAATTTTCCGGAAAGTGTTCTATCTGTTTCTGGCCTGACTGCCAAAGATCGGGAAGACCTACCCTTTGTGGTAGAGCATGCTGATTTGGTCAATTTTTCCTTTGTTAACTGTGCCCAAGACGTACTTGATTTACTGGAAGCTATCGCCAAACTGAGGGCTTCAGATCGCCTGGGAGTGATATTGAAAATCGAGACGCAAAGAGGGTTTAGAAATCTAACCGAAATCTTACTGACGGCCATGCAACACTACCCGATCGGCGTGATGGTGGCGCGTGGAGATTTGGCAATAGAGTGCGGCTGGGAAAATATAGCCCGCATTCAAGCGGAGATTCTGAGTTTATGTCGGGCCGCCCATGTGCCAGATATTTGGGCTACTCAGGTTTTGGAGTCCTTGGCCAAAAAAGGCCTACCGTCCAGAGCAGAAATTACCGATGCGGCCAAGGCCCAAAATGCAGATGCAGTGATGCTCAACAAGGGGCCGTATATTTTGAATGCTATCCGTTTGCTGGACAAAATCCTGCGTGATTTGGCTTCTTATGAGGATAAGGGCTTGCCGACCTTGCCGGCTATGCAAAAGGAGGAAACACGCATTTTACAGGAGTGACCGCTTCGCGGAACGCTTATATCTATAAAAAAAACGCTGACAGAATCTCAATCCTGTCAGCGTTTTTTTATCAGATAAAAACTAAGCGTGAGCCGCAAACTTCTCAGCTAGCTTAGACTTTGGTGCAAGTCCAACGTGCTTATCTACCACTTCTCCACCCTTAAAAACGAGGAGAGTCGGTAGGTGCATGATACCGTATTTTTCGGCAGTTTGACGGTTGGCGTCAACATCCATTTTGGTGAATTTCATTTTTTCGCCCATATCTCCTGCAATCTCATCTAGGATTGGAGATAGTGCGCGACAAGGCCCACACCATGCGGCCCAAAAATCTACCAGTACGGGTACATCGGAGTTGATTACCTCCTGATCGAAATCTGCATCCGTTACTGCTTTTGCGTTACCCATTTTATAAGTCAATTAAAAAATTATACAAAATTTACGAGGCCTTTAGACCTCTTATGATGATTCAAATTTACGGCTTTATTTGTTCTATTGCCAAAGAGACTAATCACTCATACGGATCATCTGTTTGCCTTTTTGTTTGAAACGCTCGATTTCTCCCCTTGCTTCAAGATCTAGTTTTACCGTGGTATAATACCATAATATGGAACCCTCAAAACTGTCTTTTAGTCGGCTAGTCAACAAATCGCCCATTTCGCTAAAGCCTACGCTTTCTTTTTCTTTCACTATATCAACGATAGCGGAGCGCATTTGTTCGTATTTTTCGCGACTGATGTTCACCCCGGCTTTGCCTGTTGGGTGTTGGGTCAAAATTCGATCTTCCATCGTACTGCTATGTTTATGATCGGCAAATTTGTCTGCCTTGGATATTGGCTGATGATGTGAGATATTGTTAATCTAGAGGATTCAAATCAAATATCCAATGCAGCAAGGCATATTGCGATTACTTAGCATTTTAATGATTACCGGTTCGGTCCTACCACTCAAGGCAACAGTGATCCCCGATAGCTTGCAACAAAAAGTGGATTCTCTTTATGCCTTGATTCCCACCTCAAGCGATAGTCTTTTTCCGAGCTTGGTCAATCAAGCCGGTAATATTTATCATAATTATTACAGCTCTTTAGGAGTACCCGCATACTACGATACCGATTGGCCTGAAGAGAATATCGCTTTGTTGAGGCGTGCTGATACGCTGGCTGGCTTTTATGCAGACACCAATCAATGGCTCGAAAGTGTGATCCTCTTGACCAATTATCATTTTGCTGATCCCGATACTAGCCTGAAAGAGCATTATTTTAGCCGTTTAAAGCATCTCGCCGCGAGCAATGGTTATGAGCTGAGTTTCTCCTTAGGAGCGGGTTTGGAAGATTCCGATAACGAATATTTTCGCATCTCTCATAACCTCTGGATCTTAGAAGACACCAGCAAGGAATTGGGGCTCGAGCAAATTCTCTCACCCGAACAGCAAGCAGCTTTTAAGACCAATCCTTTTAGACAGGTGCCTTATATTCGCACTCGGGACAAGGTGTTTTGGACCAAACTGAGATTGCGGGGTCAACCTACAAGAGATGATGATTACTATTTCATGGTAGGCTTTGAAACCTTTAGTTGGCGTGATATTGAGATTTATGTTCCCGATAGTTTAGGCCAGTATCAAATGAGTCGGTCAGGATTCTTTACTCCCTTGGACGAAAAACCTATTGCTGATTGGCCCAATTATTTTTCTGTATTCGTGCCCAAGGGAGGAGAAAAAACCATCTATATTAGATTGGCGGACCCTACCAGCTTTACCACGCCTTTGGGCATTTTATTATTTCGAACCAATCGAGAGCAGATCAATGCCAAAGAAGCCCAAAACGATCACATCAATGGGATCTTTCAGGGAGTAGTACTGGTGCAAGGTTTATTCTTTTTGTTTTGGTTTTTTTCCACCCGATCCAGGATCTATCTCAATTATGTCCTCTATCTGTTGAGTTTGTCCTTTTTTACGGTGGTTGTCAATTATTTCCGAACGGTTTTTCCCCAGTATCCAGACGCAACTGGACCCTTTTTCGCCGCATCAGCTTTTTTTATTTCCTGTGGGTTTATCCTGTTTTCTTTTTCTTTGTTACGCGTTGCGGAACGCCCAAATGGGAAGCGCTGGAATCGAATATTATGGTTTGGCTTGGGGGGAATTGCCTTGGCCCTAATCGTAAACCTTCTCGCCACTGTCTTTAATTATGAAATGCAGATATGGGGCGGTTTTTACTCCCGCCTAGCTTTCAATAGTATCCGGATGGGGCTCGTCATTTTGTTCCTTTTCTTGATGGCGAGTGTATTTTGGGCAGTCCAAGCTATTCGGATGGGCCAAAAGAACGCGATCTACTTCCTGATCGCCAATGGGATATTTGTGCTGGGGGTAGGTGTGCCGATGCTTACTCCTATCTTGGACATAGATTTGATCACTTTCAAAGACTCCGTCTATTTTGTACAAGCTAGTATCATTGTACAATTAGCGCTCTTTGGCTTGGCCGTCGGCCAACAGCAAAATCAGCTAGAAAAAGAGAAGCGTTCCGCGCTAGAGGACAATCTCAACATGCAAAAAAGTATCAATGAGGCTACTGCTAAATTTGTGCCCTATGAGTTTTTGCGTTCGCTGGGGCGTGAAAGTATCCTCGATGTACACCTTGGCGATCAAGTAGAGAAATCGGTTACGGTTTTGTTTATGGACATTCGCTCTTATACGACTTTGTCAGAACGCATGACTCCCCAAGAAAATTTCTCTTTTCTCAATGCATATCTCGGTCGTATCGGTCCTCTAATCAAGGGCAATGGTGGTTTTGTCAATCAATATTATGGTGATGGGATTATGGCCATTTCTATGGGGGAGGAACAAGACGCTTGGGAGGCCACGCTCGATATTCAGTCAGCTCTGATTACTTATAACCAGAAGCGAATCAAGCATCAAAGGATTCCGATCAAGGTAGGCATGGGTTTACATACTGGTTTGCTTATGATGGGGGTGATCGGCGATGCCGAACGCATGGACGCGGGGGTAGTCAGTGATACCGTCAATACCGCCTCGCGTATGGAGGGCTTGAGCAAAATGTTTGGAGCAGAGCTAATCCTGAGCGGATCTACTTATGAAGCCTTGAGCGATGAGGCCAAAACCTATTGCCGTCCCTTGGGTCAAGTACAGGTCAAAGGCAAGAATCAAACAATTTCTATTTACGAGGGGGCACTAAAAGCAGAGGAGCCCAAATACCAGCAAAAAGCCGCTTTTGCTGCCGCTTTGCTAGATTTTCGCGAGGGCAATCTCAATCAGGCTATCAAGCAATGGGAGGTATTATTGGCTAGCAACCCCAATGATAAAGCCATCCAGTTTTATTTGACACGTTCCCGAGAAAGTATAGCGCA
>JBCAWW010000461.1:0-5066 GCA_038534415.1 Bacteroidota bacterium
AAGAGAAGCACAAGTTGCAAGGATAGGCAAGTTACGCTCTAGCATAGGTAGTTCAAGCATAGTAGCTTCTTCCAATTCAGCTTGGATAGCCGCTTTTTTCTGCTCTTTCTCCATGTCGTGAGATGCTTCCATCTCCTTGTATTTGCGGAGACCAGCTTTGATTACGTTGCCTACGGATCCGCGTTGCTTGTCGCAAAGCTGAGCCGCTTCATCAACATTTCCTCGCGCCAAGGAGCGACGGACTTTTTTCACAAAGACGTCTGCATTGCCTTTTCCGCCAGCACGAGTGATGGTAATAAATCTTTCGATAGAAAAGATAATAATGACCATCAAAACGGTAAGACCTACAGGGATTACAAAACCACCTTTGTAGATAAGACCAAAGAGATCGTCCTTGGCTGGCTCGTTGTCAGTCCAGTGTGGAGGCTCTTCACCTACTTCACCACCGTCTACCCAAGCCTGGTAAGTTTCATACGCTTCTGGTCCATTTTTGAAGTGAGATGGATCCCCAAAAAACTTATAGAAAACAACGTGAGCGACGATCGCAGCAACTACAATTGCCAGTAGTGGGAAGATCGCTCGGAATGGACTCGCCGGCTTGATTTGTGCCTCTTGCGAGAAGTTTGACGTTGAAGGTTTGTTCGTTTCAGCCATGTCTTATAGCCTTTTTAATTTGATGTACAGTGAAAATCGAATGGACCAAAAATATGGATTTGAATTGTAAACACAAAGAATTCAATCTAAAATCCAAGCCTTACTAAAAATTTCCAAAAATGCAACTATCCCAATCTTCACGGGTTGCACACTTTCCAAAATCTTACCGAAAACGATAAGTAAGACTCAATCCCTTTTTGTCCCAAAAATTATGCATTACCTCCACTCTGTGCCTATCAGACAAACGCTTGCCTAATATTCCACAAATGAGGACAGTTTTTTTCCTTATTTATTTACTCTTATTAATAATCTAGACCAAAAACATCTGCAAAATGGCCTTTGAGGCGAGATTTCACCTCTTGGATAGAGAGCGGCCCATTGAGTTCGGCAGCAAGTGAAGTCACCCCTTTATCAGCGATACCGCAGGGCACTATATAGGAAAAGTATTGCAGATCAGTATTGACATTTAGGGCAAATCCATGCATCGTTATCCAACGACTACAGCGCACCCCCATGGCACAAATTTTTCTTGCATTTTCTTTTCCGACGTCCAACCACACCCCGGTTTCTCCCTTACTACGCATTCCTTCGAGACCATAATCCGCCAATAATCGGATCATTACCTCCTCCATACTTCGCAAATACCACCCGATATCAGTACGAAATTTTTCTAAATCGAAGATCGGATAGCCAGTAATTTGCCCCGGACCATGATAAGTAATGTCCCCACCACGATTAATTTTGTAGTAGGATATCCCTAGCCGGGAACGTTCCCCCGCATCGACAAGTAGGTGCTCTTCTTTCCCACTCTTGCCCAGGGTATAGACAGGTGGATGCTCACAAAATAAAAGATGATGCTGGGTAGGGAGGCTCAGTGGATCTGCCTTGCGACCGGCTGCTAATTTGATCTCCACATTGGCTCTCAAAAGCTTTTCTTGAAGGTCCCACGCCTCCTGATAATCAATCGGAGAAAGGTCCTGATAAAGTACCTTTTCCATTTTAGTTGACATTGTTGCCGAGGGCTGTCACCTTTTTCACCTCAGGCACCATCCCAGTAAGCACTTTTTCGACCCCATCCTTCATAGTTTGCTTTGCATATGGACATTTGTGGCAAGCGCCATGCATCGTCAAATTGAGATTGCCATCCATATAGGATTCAAACAAGATGTCTCCGCCGTCTTCCTGCGCCGCTGGGCGAATATGCTTATCGAGTAAGTCCGTGATCAAACTGATGATCACATCATCAGAACGGCGATGCTGGATCGGCTCCACTCCTAGATATAAAATCGGTTCATTGGCCTCCAAATGCTGGGTGATCATCATCCGCAATTCAATCAAGACCTGATCCCAAGCGGGACTGCCTTCGACCTTCTTGATCAAAGTTATATAGTTGCGATTGAGCATCACTCGATCCATATAACGCAGCATCAATAACTTATGCGCCAATGGACTATGCTTCGCTTCTCTAAAATCCTTAAACTCATAGGGTTTGTCAACCAAAACCCCATTTTCTAGCACAAATCTCACTGCATTGGGATTGGGCGAACCCTCCACATGCATGATCACACTTCTTTTCATCCCACAAAGGTACGGAGCCTTTGGGAAAGTAGGAACAGGAAATATGCTCGCAAACTGAGCCCTAGTGTCAATCGTTCCGCGAAGCGGCTCTCATCATCTCCTCAAATAAGGCAGACTCTGTCGCTTGCCCTCTTGCAATACCATGACCCAATACATACCACTAGCCAAACTTGGAGTAGCGATCTGGACCTCTTTTTGGGTACTACTGCCTTGCAGAACGCTGCGTCCCTGTGCGTCGATCACGAGATAAGACATCGGTCGCCTTTGCCCATTGGGATTGCGGAGCACAAAGCCCTCAAAGTTTGAGGGTACTTCTAAGATCCATGTATCATCGGCGATTGCCTCTGCTTCGATCGGCGTAGTAAAGGCTTCTACACAAGCGACCTCTGAGGGACAACTTTCTTCTGTAATATTATTGGCAAAACCTTTGGCAGCCGTAACGACATAGCAAAGGGTTTGTGAATTGATCCCTAATGGCACATAGCCAAATGTCTTAGGCGCCCAGCTAGTAGTATAACCGAGATATTCAAAGTGGACCGTATCTTCTCTGACCACACAGCCTTGGCTTAACTCTGGTAAGGTATCCTTGACTCGATAAATCCGATAAAACTGAGCCGTATCATATGGAAAATCTGTCCAAGTAACCGTAACTCCCCCCCAAGTATTGGCTTGGGCCGAGACACCTATCGGCACCGGGTCTAAGACAGCAAAGCGTAGCGATTGATAAGTAGTCAACATCGCCTGCATGGGGTCATTGAGATAGGAAATATTGTTGTGCGCGAGTACATCAAATTGATAATGCTTACCGATATCTCCAGCATCAGGCGTCCAAGTCATGTCTAATTGGACCGCAGCGGGAACGCTAGCGGTGTTTAGCAAACTGGCTGGCAAAGTATTTTGGGTAAATACTCCTTGCGCAGAATCCTCTGCGGAGACAATGAGGCTAAAATTATTTTGCTGAGTAGTAAAAGCACCCGCTAATGGACGATCTCCCAACTGATAGTCTACATATAGACTATCATTGACCGCTCCTCCACTAAAGTTTAGGCTGAAATTATAGGCCTGGCCTGCATGTGTAGAGGCATTGCCACCGCCTTGAACAAGATTGGGAGGCGTATTGTCACAATCAGAAACGATGATCGGAACCTCCTGTAAAGTCTCAGATCGCAATTGTCCATTACGATAGCTCTTCACTCGAATCGCAAACACATATAGCCCCAATTGAGTTGGTGCATCCCATAATACAATACCCGTATGCGGATTGATTTGAAATATGCCTCCCCCAAAACTGGCATCATTGGGAAAAAGATAGCCACTGATTTGTTGTGGAGTAGTAGGCGTATTGTACTCCCAGACAGCCTCTAAACCATATGAGAGAGAATCGCCATCCGGGTCAAAAACGATCGGATTATACTGCCAAGGAGTCCCCGCACAGGCCAAGGCAAAGATAGATTCATTGAGAAGTTGAGGCGCTTCATCTTGTAAGCTGTCAATCTCTACGATTAAACTAAGATACAATGGTGTACCATCGGGATTAGCTACGTTGAGAATACTCCCCGTTCGATTCATATCGGAATATCTCAATTCATATCTTCCCGGCCCGCCAAAAGTATAAGTGGTATCGTATAGATTGCGTTTATATGATAGATAAACGGTTTCTCCTTCATCATAAAAAGTAAGATTGCAATCAGGTATTGGATTTTGATTAGGCAAGCCATTACTACGCGGTATATCAGCAATCGTAGTGATAAAGGTAGCATTGCCAGCCGCATCGAGTTGCCAAATTTCGATATCTGCCGAGCATCGATCTACTCCCGCTGGTGCAGGATCAGAAAAGGTTTTGACGGTTAGACGGTATTCCAAGCCATTGATATGCTCCATCTCGATATGCCCGCCCATCTGGTGAGTAGCATGGAGGGATGGTAATGAACAAAACAGGATGTATAGGGCGAATAAGCCCAATCTTAAAATTTGTGTCTTCATGTTTCGATTGTGTTTTCTCAGCCTAAGAAAATAAAAAATCTACCCAACGACCTAAAAAATACTTAAAGCGGATTCTAATATGTGATCTTTTTGGGCCTGTATAGAAGCAGCATCCATCCAGACCACAGAATCAGGCGCGATACCAATGTCCTCAATCAATTGCCCGTTTAGTTGAGCCACTTGGACAGTGGGTAGCGTATATCGCCATCCATTGGGTAGATGCTGAGCAAGCGGATTACCACTCGCACCGCCAGTGGTATCACCTAAGACTTGGACGTTCGGCAAGGCCCGCATCATCAGCACAAAACTCTCAGTAGCGCTATAAGATCCCCGATTGGTGAGTAAAATGATAGGATAATCCACTTTGATAGGATCGACTGGGGAGATCCATTCTGTTTGCCAAGGATTGAAAGCGGTATTGGAGGTCCCTACTCGGGAACGCGTCATTTTATAAGGATGAGCTACCTCCAAAAAACGACTGGCAAAGTCTACCGCAAAATCTTCCTTACCGCCGGGATTGTCTCGTAGGTCTATGATCAAGCCTTTTTTGGGGGGCAAAGAGCTGACAATTGTTTCTGTCGGAAAGTTGGTGTAGTTGTTTACGCTACCCGCGAACGATTGGACTCGAAGATAGGCAATGTCGGTTCCCTTGATATCTGCATAGAGGATACGATTGTTTTCATAATAGATAGGGTCAAGGTAAGCAGCCACGAAGTCGGGAGGGTTAGCAGCGAATTGATTTCGTTTTGAAAACTGAAAAGATTGCTTCTCGCTGGACAGTTGGATATGGATATCTTCAAGCTCTGCCATCATCCTGCTGATACAAACAAAAAAGCTATCCTCCTCCATTG
>JBCAWW010000462.1:0-5065 GCA_038534415.1 Bacteroidota bacterium
TCAAAAGCTAATGGTGATCCTCATTGTATCGAAAATACACATAAATGCCATCATGCAGCGGGCCATAATGCATTAAATTTCCAGAATGAATGGCAGATTGGGTCTTGCGCCATTGCAGTAGCTTGCGCATCATATCCTGACACTCTTTGGCCTGAGCAGATAGGCCCTCCCCAGCAAAGGCATTGGTTTTATCTCCTTCCCACCCGCCGGGGAAATCAGCCCGTATCGCCACATGCGCATCTGTCCCAGGATGGCTCATCAAAATTTCAGTCCCATAAAAGATTTGCGGGGTGCCGCGCATGGTCAAAAGAAAGGCCATCGCATTTTGAAACTTGCCATAATCTTCATCCAACTGAGTGAAGACGCGGCTCATATCATGATTATCAGTAAAAGTCACCAACTCATTGGGATTGGGATAGAGATAATCCAGTGAAAGCATTTCATATAGCTCAATCCAACCGCGGCCCCAGCTTTCTTCGGACTTGAGGGCCTTGGTCAATTGGACCTGTATCGGGAAGTCCATTAGACTTGTCAACTCTGAGTGAAAGCCATTATGAGTTTCTTTGCCTTTTTGCCAATACGACACAACGGCCGGGTTGGTAAACCACTCCTCCCCTACTATGCTGAAGTTGGGATATTCGGCCATCAATCGCTCTGTCCAAACGCCCATAAAGTCCCGCTCAGGATAAGAGTAGGTATCCATCCTGATGCCGCCTAAATCGGCGAACTCTACCCACCAGATGCTATTTTGAATCAAGTAGGTAGCCATCAAAGGATTGTTTTGATTGAGGTCGGGCATGGTCGGCACAAACCAGCCATCCTGAAACCATTTACGGTCGCTGGGAGCTGCATAGGGATCTTGCAAGGTGGTGCGACGATGGTTGGTGCCTTTGAAGCCATTTTGACCTTCTGGCCAAATGTTGATCCAATCCTCGGTGGGCATATCATCCATCCACCAGTGTTCGGAGCCGCAGTGATTGGCAATCATATCCATGATCAATTTGATACCTTTTTCACTGGCTTCTTGGCTTAGCTTTAGGTAATCCTCATTGCTGCCAAAGCGAGCGTCTACTTGATAATAATCGGTGGTGGAATAGCCATGATAGGAGGAGCGGGCCATGTCGTTTTCGAGGACGGGATTGAGCCATAAGGCAGTAAAACCCATATCATCGATATAGTCTAGATGCTGCATGATGCCTGCGATATCACCACCGTGGC
The DNA here is from genome assembly GCA_038534415.1 of Bacteroidota bacterium. Lineage (GTDB taxonomy): Bacteria > Bacteroidota > Bacteroidia > J057 > J057 > JBCAWW01. Next base: position 1,219 of record JBCAWW010000462.1, read on the forward strand.
GTCCGCCGGCGTTTTGGCGATTGGCTTTTTCTTTGAGGGCCTCTACCGTATCATTGCTGGGGTCACCATTGGCAAAGCGGTCAGGTGTGATCAAATACATCACGTCAGTGCTGTTGAAGCCTTGGCGTTCGGCGGAGCCGGCCTTACGCTCCCACAAAGGATAATCAATAATTTGAACCTTTTTACCCTCTTGCCATAGTTCAATCTGGACCTTACCCGCCTCTGCTTCCGGACCAATTTCGAGATTGAGGAAGAGATAATTTTGATTGGGGACCAGGGTAGTACTAAGTAAGCGTATACCGGGATAATCTATTTTTGCGGTGTTTGCGGCGATCCCTTCTGCATGCAACATGATTTGCAAAGTTTCGTTTTGCATTCCGACCCACCAATTGGGTGGTTCCACATGCTGGATATCGAGCTGAGCGTTCGCCGAAGGCGTAAACCCACAAGCAAAGGCCAAAAGTAGTAGTAATCTGGACATGATTTGCAATATGATAGAAGGGTTGATATGCTGAATTGCTGAATGAAAAAATTCAACGTCCCAACAAATCAACCCTTCAAGGTTTAAAAGATGACGCTAGTTTTTGGTTACTGTATAAGTGTAATCAGCAACATTTAAGAATAGCTCAATGGTATAATTACCATCAGAATCGATGACGATATTATCTCCATCTTGTTGGAGTTTAGCATTTGCACCAGTATCACCATAGTTGATGGTCCAATCGTCATTCGCTCTAAACTTAATTTCGCCCGCAACCAAGTCAAGGGTAATCGAATAGGTACCAGTAGCAGGGTCTATTGTCATATCTTGGTCAGAATCCCAGCCACTAGGAGTAGCAGAACCAATAAGGCCCCAATCTGTCTTAGTGCGTGTATGCGTAAGACCAGCAAGGTCAACGGTCATCAGGTACATTCCGGCATCTGCCGCCACAATATCGGCACCTCCCAGATCAAGGGTACCATCATCGCCATCGTCTCCCCAGTTGGTATCCCAGCTGCCTTGAGCATATTTGTAGGCAGTACCGGCATCTGGAAAGTAGAGGTAGCCTTCATAGTTATCATCTGCAGCGCGTGAAAATACAGCTGTAGTTTCACTTGCGGGGTCCCAACCTTGGTAAGCGCCAGGTACATTGAGGATACCGTATTCGACGGCAGCAGCAAATGGCGTAATGTCTAGGGTGATGACATCAGAGATCACGGGATCAACATCATCACTAACGGTAGCAATGATGCGCATTTCCATAGTGGTGGCCACATCGCCGGGGATTCCCTTAGCAATAAGCATTGCATTTAGGTCTCCTACTGTGAGGTCTTTGATAGAGTTGGTATTGACGATTCCAAGTGTAACAGGATCAGCAAAATCTTCACCTTGTGGTGCGATTTGAGCGGTGTAGGTAACCGCAGCTTGGAAACCAAAATCTACAGCAGCCCATTCGAAATCAGCGGCTACTTGATCCACATTGGCCTCTTCGAGGACAATAGCAGCTCCATTGGCGGGGCTACTGATAGCAGGCGTATTGCCTACTACTAATACCGGTGTGAGCTCAGTTTTGGGGGCACAAGCAGCCAAAACCATTAGCATCAACATGGCGGGTACGATATATTTTCTTAACATTTTTGTTTCAGGTTTTGAGATTAGTAACCAGCGTTTTGCGTAAGATTAGGATTGGCGCCTATGTCAGAAGCCGGAATAGGGAATACATCAAAGGTTTCAGATACAGGAGCACCTTCAAGCACACCGCCTTTGAGTGGCCACACATAGCTACCATTGGAGAATTCGCCAAAACGCACTAGGTCAGTACGACGATGACATTCCCAATAAAATTCACGAGCCCGCTCATCTAAAATGAAGTCCAGATCCAAATCTGCTTCCGCAATATTGCCGCTAGGACCATTGTATGCACGAGAGCGTACCTCATTGACATATGATACTGCAGTAGCAAGATCACCACCGCTACCGCCGCGTAGGACAGCTTCGGCATACATAAGGTGAGCGTCCGCAAGACGGAACATAGGGAAATCAGTATCAGGGAAGGTCAAATCAGAACCGATCGTGCCGTCTGAAGTAACATTGCGGAATTTAGTAATTGCATACCCATCCGTAAACTGAGAAACATCTTGAATCTCTAGATTTTGACCGTCTGTGTAAAACATAGAACGAGCGTCAAAACTAGCCAAGTCGATCGAATAAGTATGATCAGGAGCATCAAGGAATAGCTTGATGATATAGTTGCCATTGGCTGGGATGATAATGTTATCGCCGCCTTCAGACAGGAGTGCATCAGCACCAGTATCACCATAATTTAGGTCCCAAGCATCGTTTGCACGGAATTTAACCTCACCTGCAATAAGGTCGCTTTGGATTACCCAAGCGCCTTCTGTTTCGTCATAGGTCATATCAGTGTCGTTGTCCCAGCCACCAGGAGTAGCAGAACCGATCAAGCCCCAACTAGTGGCTTCGACACTATAAGTAAGATTGGCAATGTCAGCTCTAACGCGATAAAAACCCGCATCAGCCACCACAATATTGTCGCCACCTGGATCCAGTGTGCCATCAGCACCGCTATCGCCCCAGTTGGTATCCCAACCATTGCCATCGGTAAACTTAATTTCAGCACCGGCGTCAGCGAAGTAAAAATACCCTTCGTAAGTGCTATCGTTATTGACGGAAGCCATAACGGTAGTAGTACTAGCGGGATCCCAGCCTTGGAAACTACCGGCAAGGGTGATTAAAGGATATGTAGTATTACCAGCATTGGGTGCTACGACTGAGCTACCGCCAGCGGTAGATGGAAATTTCTCTACCAAAGCTTTGGTGGTACGAATACCGCCCCAGCCACCGTCAAGACCAAATTCGGTTGGATTCATGCTTCCTCCCACTGCAGCGTGGGTAATAAATGTCATCCCCCCCCAAGTTTTGGTGTTGACGCCGTCAAACAAAACAGGGAAGATGATACCAGCAGCATTATTGTTATCAGCTAAAAACAGATTATCGTACGCTGGATCAAGGCTAAACCCAGCATCGATGATTTGCTTGGTATAAGTAACTACATCGGAATAACGATTTTCACCAATGTAAACTTCTGCGTTTAGGTAAAGCTTGGCTAAAAGCATCCAAGCCGCGGCTTTGTCAGCACGGCCGTATTCGTTGCCCATTGGCTCAACGAGAATGCTTTCAATAGCCAACAGTTCAGACTCTACAAAGCTAAATATCTCGCTCGCGCTACCTTGCTCTGGGAAGAATGATCCGACAGCATCCTCTTCAGTAACGAAAGGCACATTGCGAAACATATCTAAGGCATGATAATAGCTCAGCGCCCGTAGAAAACGAGCTTCTGCGCGGAAGAAGGCAATGTCAGTACGCGTAGCAGCATCTACTTCACGCTCATCTAGCTTAGCATCTGTTGTTTCACGGAGAAACTCATTGGTAAGCGAAATTTGGTAAAAGATGCGGTTGTACATGGCTGTAACAAATTCATTGTTGGCATCCCAATCTTGATCTTCATAATCATGAATATTGCCATCGTTCCATGCAATGACAGCCTCATCCGTGGTAAGCTCTTGGGCTTTCCAGTATTGACGGAGGTAAGTTGAAAAACCTTCATCAATGCCACTGATATCGGGCTGGCCGGCTGGGCCTTGCTGGCCGCTTACTGCTAAGCCTGCGTAAAGCTTCGCAAGCACTTGCTTATATGCTGCAGGGTTGTCGTATACTACTGCTGAGGTAACCTCGTCTTCGTCCAAAGGCGTTACGTTGAGGTCATTGAAACAAGCGCTTAAAAAGACGCTCATTACTAGCAGCAGCCAAAATTTATTCGTTTTGAGATTCATTGTTAGTCTCTTTTTA
>JBCAWW010000463.1:0-5051 GCA_038534415.1 Bacteroidota bacterium
CAAATTGGATCAGGACTGTATTTGCCCACAATAAGATCTCTATTGAGCAGAAGAAAGTGCCTCCCGCTTCCAAAGCTCATACTCCGCCCGCACCAACTCCCAAGGCGCTTTTTGCGCGATCAATGACTCAACCAGACTAATATCAGTTTTCGAAATACTGGCCATCGCCACTGGATAAGCCTGATAAGTTTGCGCGTTCTGCGAATGAGCAGAAACCGATAAAGAAACCGCTTGCTCTTTGAGTACATCCCAGCCTACTAGCCCTCCATTGTCAAAGGAGAATGAACGCAAAGCAATACAAGGAAGCTCTGACGAGATGATATGCTGGGTATAAGTCTTGGCAGGATCGTGCAGAACTGGATCAAAGCAGACTAAGAGATACTCCTCGCTAGCCGTATATAACAATCGAGAAGCCAAAAAACCTTTTACTAAGATATTTGGACCGTCAGCGGCGAGTACGTAATAGGGCTCTTGCATGGCCTTGAGTTTGACCTGGATGGCAGGATCTTGATGATAGTACGATTGCAGCCTTGACTCATCTAGAAAAAGCGTATTGCATAGATTGTGGATGTATTTAATATTATCGGTACTCCGTCCTGTACCCCCCATATAGCTATTCTGCGAGGGATGAGAATTGATATTGCGGAGACGGCGGGCGCGATTTAAGAGTGGCTTGATGAAACTGAGATGAGCAGGCTGGCAGATTTCGTCGATGAGCTGATTGAGGACCTTCTTACGGCTTTTGCCTTTTTTATCTTGATACTCCAGGGCGATCCCGAGTGCCTGCGCTTTCAGCTTAACGGCCATCTCGACGGTCCGCAAGGCTTTGCTCATGCCTTCATCGTAGATCGGCCAATGATAGTAGGCGTGGGCCAACAAATACACCACTGTAGTCCAGGCCTTGCGAATGTCTTCCGCTAATTGCTCATGAAAATAGCCTTGGATGACAAACTGGGCTTCGTATTCATCCCGAGACTTCACTCCCAGGATCTGCCAACGCTCGTCCGCTTCATACCAGCCCTCCATGCTTAGAAGATTTGATTGATAAGGGATTTTTGGAGGGTTTTCGTCATGTTTAATTTTGATTTCAAACGTGATTTCATACTCTCAATTCGATTCAACCTTTTCATTATTAATAACTGTTCATTATAAGGTGGAATAGGGATAAGGAGATTACGAAGTTCATTTTTATTAAAGTTCGCTTGATTAACCGCTTTTCTCGCTAAACCAGTAAATATGCCTATTACTCTGTAGAAGTTCAGTAACTGAAAAATGTATTTATTATGTATTCTAATTTCATCACATCTAAGTCTTAAAATGAAAGATGCAAAAGTATATGGTTTATTGTCGTTTTTTGGTTGTTTAAAAACCGTGGTTTTACCAATTAAATCAATAGAATTTCTCCAATTAAAAAGGACATCTCCTGATTTCAAGGTCAGTCGTTCATTTAATTTGTCATACTTTATTTTTCTAATAATTGAGTAATTCAATCTCCCTTCTCTATCAATCTCTGCTGTGCTGATAATTGGGATCCCATTGTCATCTTGATTATTTGGTATTGAAATTGAGATGCCATACTCAATCTCTAAAACAACTTCTCCAATCGGCAATAATTCCCATTTATCATTTGGCATTCTTATCGATTCGACGCGGTTTACTAATTTACCATTCGTAAACGCATCTACGTTAGAAATAAATTTTACTTTCTCTAACTTCTCCAACACCTCCCTCTCCCTCTCCACCACCTCATCCATGGCCCAGAGCAGTTCGGCGAGCTGGGCTTGTTGGTCTTTGGGGGGGAGGAGGAATTCTTGTACTCTTAAAGTCTTCCAATTGATTGTAGGCGAAAGAGACCCCACTGAGATATCTACTGCACGATGCATAAAAGCATCGGAATGGAGAAAGAAAGGAAATAGTTTGGGGTCGATCACTTCGGGATTGGCCCTTAATACCATGGCATGAGCGGAACAAATACCTTCAAAATCCACGATCGCAGCTTTGCGTTGATAAGCTCTTCTTTTTCCAAAAATGACATCTCCTGGATAACAACGAAGTTTTTGACCTTTTACATCTTCAGGTGTACCATATTTTTTAATATGAATACTTTCTCCATCCAAGTGTTCTAATCCAACATAAATCTCTAAATCGGTTTTATTGGGGTCCACTCGTTCTGAGATACTCTTTGCAATTTGATCAAACCGATAGGATATCCACGATGACTTATCCAGGCTATTTAGATTAATCTGCTCTGTCATTGTTTCCATACCTAATCTAGAATTTGAAATAACTGGTCCATACGTTTCTTCAAATCAGTGGAAGATCGGTTCCATTGATCCAAAGCTTCTTCTACCGTTAAATGAATAGTCGCATCTACATTGCTGACATAAAGTGGCATATTCAAGCTTGCATTGTTATTCAGAATTTCTCCAATGTCAACAACTTTGCAAAAGCCCTCAACATCCTGGAAGTTTTTATGCGCTTCGTAAATTTTCTTGATATGAGTTTCTTCCAATAAGGCAATTGTTTTTTCCTGCTTCACCTCTTTAACGGCGTTGATGATTAACACCTTCCCTTTTTTAGACGCTTCTTTACTAGTCTTAGTAATAAGCAAACAAGCTTCCATGGGAGAGTTATAAAATAGATTGGGGCCCAATCCAATCACACATTCCACCAAATCTTCCTCAATCATTTTCTTGCGCATAGCAGCTTCCGCACCTCGAAACAAGACCCCATGAGGCCAAAGCGAAATAGAGCGTCCATTTTGCCCATCTAAACTCTTTTGGATATGCTGCTGAAAAGCATAATCCGCACAACCCTGTGGCGGAGTACCCCAAAGGTTTCGTCCGTAGGGGTCATTTGTAAAGCCTTTCTGGTCCCAGGCTTTGATAGAGTAAGGTGGATTGGCGAGAATGACGTTGAAGGTTTTGAGTTCATCATGATGCAAAAAGGCTGGATTGGCCAATGTATCACCACGTACAATGCTAAACTCCTCGATGCCATGCATAAACATATTCATGCGGGCGATGGCCGAAGTGATCAGGTTGATCTCCTGCCCATAAAGCTTGAGGGTACGGTATTCCTTACCTTCCTCTTTGAGATGTAAGGCACAGTTGAGCAGCAAGCCACCCGAACCACAAGTGGGATCATAGACGCTTTCACCGGGCTGTGGGTCCATGATCATTGTCATCAGCTTGACGACCGTACGATTGGTATAAAACTCCGCCGCCGTATGCCCACTATCATCCGCAAATTGTTTGATCAGGTACTCATAAGCATTTCCGAGTTGATCATCTGGCACGCTCGCAAGATTGAGTTTGTGCTGCGAATAGTGCTCGATGAGATTGGTGAGCGTTTCGTCACTCAAGCGTTCTTTATTGGTCCAGGAAGCATCGCCAAAGATGCCATACAGGGTATCGGGATTCGCTTTTTCGATCTCCCGCATCGCGTTTTGCAAGGCAATCCCTATATTGGTCGTCGTCTCTCGCACATCCTGCCAATGGGCGCCTTTAGGCACGAGAAAGTGGTGATTTTCGGCAAACTCTGCGTACTCAATATCGCCATCGCTTTCGGCTAAGGCCTTTTCGTACTCCTCATCATAGACATCACAGATACGCTTGAAAAAGAGTAGCGGGAAAATGTATTGTTTATAATCTCCGGCGTCTATCGTTCCGCGCAGCTGAGTAGCCGCCCCCCAGAGATATTTTTCTAGTTCTTGTTGGGTCATGCTAATTTTTGTATTCCGTGCCTTGCCATAATTTTTCAATCTCAATCAGGGTCCAGTTTTTCTCAGCAGCGATCATTTCCAAACCTTCAATAATGGTAGAATAATGCTCATAGCTTACAATATCCTTTATTTTTCTAACCGAATGAGTCTTGGTGTAGATAGGCAGATTATCCCTGAATTCTGCTTTTATCCCGTCCCATAAGCCTCCATCTATTGGTGGGTGTATTTGTGCCTTTAATCCAGGCCTGCCAATAGAAGCGATATAAACCATGGTTTTCAAATAGACATTGATCAGTTTGGCGGCCCATCCTACCGGTAATGCCGGATTCAGGTCGAGGATTTTCAGGATGCTTTTCTCGTGCCAGGTATTGAATTCTGCTTTGGTGATTGAATCGGTACCACTGAGTATTTCCGCATATTCTGGACCATCGATTAAAGGATATACGGCTTTACGCGATTTTACCGGACTGCCTGAACGCATCGAAGAAAAAGCACACCATCGGGCGAAATTATGGGCAATGAAATGGCGGTTGTTATATAAGTCAAGTGCCTCCATCTCAATCTATAAATTTGGCCAGGATATTTTTGAAGCGTTCTTCGGCCCTTAGACTTTCCTGCCAAGCCGTTTTCAGATCTGCCAATGCTTCTTCCACAGAAGGCAGATTATCTTCGATGATTTTCTCCACATAGAGAGGAATGTTGAGGTTGAAATCATTCTCGGCTAGCTCCTCCATCGAGGCCACTTTTACATAATTCTCGACATCCTCATAAGCCATATACCAATCGTGGATTTGCTTTACATGCTCTGGTTCCAAATAATTCTGGGCTCGTCCCACCCGAACTTGATCAGAGGCATCAATAAACAGGATTTTGTCTTTTTTGTGCTCTTCTTTGATTTGCTTGAATACCATCACACAAGCCGCTAGCTGAGTACCATAGAAGATATTCGGCCCTAAACCAATCACAGCCTCCAAGAGATCCTGTTCCAGTAAGGCTTTTCTGATGCGACCTTCTGCTCCTTTACGAAACAAAGCTCCATGCGGAAGGACAACCGTCATCCGTCCAGTGCTATTCATGGATTTGATCATGTGCTGGACCCAGGCCATATCACCATTGCCTTTGGGCGGCACCCCAGCAATGTTTCTGCCATATGGGTCATTGGCCCAACTTTCAGCCCCCCATTCTTTAAGAGAAAATGGAGGGTTGGCAATCACACAATCAAAAGTCTTCAAGCCATCGGCTTCAAAAAAGGCCGGATTGCGTGATTGCCAACCCTCCATTTTCTCTTAAAGAATGGGGGGCTGAAAGTTGGGCCAATGACCCATAT
>JBCAWW010000464.1:0-5025 GCA_038534415.1 Bacteroidota bacterium
AATACCGTCGTAGAGCTCATTTTTGGAGCCGAAGACGAAGGCGTTTGCTCCAACATCGGACAGATTTTTGATACCGTTTATATTAGTGTTGCGGTTCCACCGAACGATGGCCCTGGGATTACATATGATCTCACCGGCAATGTATTTAGCAATGACACCATCTTTGTCATCGCCAACGAAAACCTTTGTTTTGACTTTAGCGCCAATGATCCTAATGCAGGAGATATCCTGAGTGCAATCGCGATATCCCCTATATTTAGCCAAACCAATGGGCCTTCTTTCAACTTTACGCCTGGCAATCCGCTCACTGGCCAAATCTGCTGGACACCGGACTGTAATTTCGTAGGACAAACGGTACTATTAGCCTTTGGTGTTGTGGATGATGCCGATTGCTCAAGTCAATTGGGCGCTTCTGATTCCGTCTATATCAGCATTCAGACTCCTCCAAACGATCCTCCCACATCCATTCATATTTTCAATGGCTTAAATACGGATGGCGACACCATCTTTGTTGATGCGCAACAGGCTTTTTGCTACGATGTGGTCTTTACAGATATCAATCTAGGTAACAACCTTACGGGTAGCACGGTCAGTCCGGTCTTCTCTGGTAGCAATCCTGCCACCTTCAATGTCACGGGCAACAATCCACTAACGGCCACCATCTGTTGGGAACCTGAATGTGCCAACGAGGGACAAATCATTGAGTTTATCGTCCGAGCAGAGGACGACGGAGATTGTAATAATATTTTAGAGGTATTTGATACCGTATATGTCAAGGTGAGTGATCCGGTCACGGCTGCACCGAACGTTGGCAGTGATCTCAGCGGCCTCAACACCGTTGGCAATACGATCTTTATCGAAATTGGCGATCAAGTCTGCTATGACTTTTATATCGCAGACAATACTCCCGGCAATGGGGTCGAATATGACTGGGACTTTCAGACGGTCGGTGGTACGAGCCTGAACCTAGGCTCTCTCACCGTCAATCAGCAAAATGACTCTATCACAGGGACCTTCTGCTTCCTATCCGATTGCTCGAATGGAGGTAGTACCTATCGAGTGATCATTACAGGTACCGACCAGGCTACTTGCCCACCCTTTGATGTGGCTCGAGACACTGTCAATATCAAAGTCAATACAAGTTTCCAATCTTATGCAGGCGTAGATACTTCCTTCTGTGAAGGGAGTGGCGGTGTACAACTAAGCGTTAGTCCGATAGGAGGTACAGCTGGATATTTTTACTCTTGGGGTTGTAGTGATCCCGGCAACTGTGGGCTTAGCAGTCCTTACATCAGCAATCCGATCGTCAACCCGACTGATACCACTACTTACTTCGTACAAATTACCGACATCAACGGCTGTACCAGTGAGTTTGATGACGTGCAAGTCAACGTATTGCGCCAGCCAATCGTCGATGCTGGCCCCGACGAAACGATTTGCGAAGGCGGCATTGGTATTGGGCTAGAAGCCCTTATCCTCAATCCACAAGAAGCACCCGGACCCTATATATTTAATTGGACGCCACCGGCTGGCCTCAACAATGCGAATATCTCGAGCCCATACGCCACCCCTGATACCACCACCATTTATACTGTCGTGGTGGAGTCGGCCAATGGTTGTTCGAGTTTCAATACCACCCTCGACACCCTCAGCACGATCACTGTGACTGTCAATGAGCGCCCAGTAGTCGAAGCAGGGCCAGATCGAGAAATTTGTTTAGGAGATACAGCTGTGCTGAACGGTTTTGCCAATGAGGCAGGCCCTAACTATACTTATGCGTGGACACCGGCTGCCGGTATTGCAGATTCTAGCTTTGCTGTCTCTAAAGTCAGTCCTCCCTTTACCACTACCTATTTCTTCGTGGCTTGGTCAAACGGCTGTCCGAGTATCGCGGATTCGACCACGGTCAAGGTTCGCACCCTACCAACCGCTGATCCAGGTACGATACAAGAGATTTGTTATACCGATAGCATCCAACTAGATGGTACTGCTGGCGGAGATTCTACCGCCCTATTTTATACTTATCAATGGTCGCCAGCCACAGGATTGAGCGATCCTAATAGTGCGATGCCTTGGGCCAATCCCCTGAGTTCAACGAGCTATACCCTGGTAGCCACTTCTGATTTTGGTTGTGAGAGTCCCCCCATCACGGTGGATGTCAATGTTTTACCCCAACCTAAGGTCAGCGCTGGGCCAGACGTAACGATCTGCCGTGGCGATACCATCCAACTAGACGGTCAACATTCATTAGGCGGTGGTACTACTTCACCAGTATTTTATGAATGGTCGCCGCCCCAAGGCTTGTCTGGATTGTTTATCTCTGATCCGACAGCCAACCCTCAAGAGACCATCCTCTATACCCTCAAAGTTTCAGCGGGCAAATGTTCGGCTACAGATGACATTTTGGTTACCGTCAGTAATCCCGTCCAAGCGTTCGGCGAAGCCGATACTAACCGCATCTGTGCCGGAGACTCCGTCCAACTCACTGGCAGCGGCGGCTTTGGTAGCTCAAGCTATGTATGGTCTCCTAATCGTGGGCTTAGTAATCCATTGATCGCCAGTCCAATGGCCGCTCCAGATGAAACCACTACTTATGTATTGACTGTTTCGGAAGGCGCTTGTGAAGCAGAAGCCATAGTCGAGCTAGTCGTCAACCCATTGCCGGATGCAGATTATCTACTCTCGCTCGACAATGGTTGTGCGCCCCTAGCCGTTAGCTTTTTGGAAAACTCACAGGCAGGTGTCAACTACATTTGGGACTTTGGCGATGGCTCCCCCATATCTAATGAAGCGAATCCAGACCATCTATATACTGAGGCGGGTACCTATACGGTGAGCTTTACGGCGATCGGTGAAGGCGGCTGTCAACAGACTGATGATGCAGGACAGATTGTCGTCTCTACACCGGGTATCGCAGATTTTGAAATGGATCTGATGCTGCCTGATTCTTTGCCGCTCCCCAATGCAACGGTGGCATTCAACAATCTTTCGTCCAATGCGAGTGCCTATTATTGGGATTTTGGCGATGGCAATGTCTCGACCCAGTTCAACCCCACGCATATCTATAAGCTTGCGGGAGATTATATGGTAAGCCTCGCGATCACCGATGCAGGTGGTTGTGTGGATAGTGTGCAAATCGGTCCGCTTGTGATTTACGAGCCAGGTTTGTTAATTCCCAACCTCTTTACCCCTAATGAAGATGGTATCAATGACCAGTTTCGGGTAACTTATGATGGTAGAGAGGCCTTTTTGATGCAGATTTTTGACCGTTGGGGCCGTCCCGTTCACGAAGGTCGCCAACTCAGTTGGAACGGAATCAATTTGCAAGGCAAGCCATCAGTAGAAGGCGTTTATTTTTACGTCATCAAGATTGGCGAAAAAGTATTTAGAGGTGATCTAACTTTGTTGCGTTGATATGCAGATTACAGACGAATTATTAGATAAGATTTGTAAGCTGGCCAAACTCGAGGTCCCAGCCGAAAAACGCGAAGCCATGAAGAGCGATTTTCAAAAGCTTTGTGACTTTGTCGATCGGCTCCAAGAAGTGGATACCGATGAGGTTGAGCCATTGATACATATGACCGAAGATGTCAATCGTTTGCGTGAGGACGTAGCGGTTCCTCCTATGGATAGGGAGGCTGCTTTGCAGAACGCTCCGTCGCGTAATGAAGCATTTTTCAGGGTACCAAAAGTAGTTAGCAAGTAAAAGCTGTAACTTTTGCATTAACTTGCGTTAGCCTTATGACGCTAACGCAGCACATAAGGCTGACAGGGTTTATCAGACCCTTTCAGCCTTAGCAAATTCAAGCCAAAGCATTTCAAATGGATCTCAAGAGACTCCCTTTTGTTCCAATACAATATTTTTTAAGCAGCCTTTCCAATTTCAACCGAATCTTGTTTGGCGTTTTATTGGTCGGGGGCCTCATCGCGGGCGGCCTGACTTGGTTTAACTATGCCAATCCGACTTATTGGTCGATGGAGATATTGGAGCTGGCCGATAGTGAGGTCGTGGCCGTGGAGCTACAAACGATCGAGCATCGCTACCGTGAAATTCCGATCGAACTCAATGCCTATCGCCAACTCAGTTCTTTTGGCGCCGGACCATTGGTACCTGCTCAGACGCCAGTGATGATTTTTTGGGCTTTGCAACTCATCGCTTGGTCCATATTTTTAGGCGTAGTCACCCAAATTCGTTCTCGTTGGGTTTATGCTTTTTATCTGCTGTTTGTCTTATTTCTCACCTTTACGGGGGTGGAATCTTATATATGGCCTGCCAGTGAAAGTAATGGTGCCGATCCCTTTTTCTTAGTGCGATTGGGTTTATTGGTGGTCTTTTTAGGGACAGCTTATGCTTTCCAGATGTTTTTGCTTCGCTGGAAACTCCCTTGGCGAGTATTGACATTTTTCCTCCTCAATCTCTTGATGATTGGGGGCGTTTATCTACAAGCTGGCTGGGTCGGTTTACATGAGATGGCTGCCAACGAGGTGCCCTATATGGGCATTTTGACTTTGCTCTTTTTGCTCTATATCGCCAAGGAGCCTATCAACCTCATCTTGCTCGCTACCACCAATCGCAAAGAGCCTCGCTTTCGATTGAGCTTTCCGCTCATCCTGCTCTTACTTTTTGTTTGGCTCTTTTTGACCTTTGGCTGGGTGGACGAATACTTCCCACTAGACATCGCGACTTGGTTTAGACCTGACATACGACCTTATCACCTAGTGGTCATCGGTGCCTTGGCGACCGTTTTTACTTCTCAGCATTTGTTCAAACCAGTACGTGAAGTATTTACGACGCAATCTGTCTTCACCTTGGTCTTGCTCAGTTTGGTGGTGATTGTTTTGAGTTTCATGATGCTCAATTATTCTTACACAGATCTGATTTTCAATAAAAACTTCGATCGCTACGCGACCATGTTTTTTGCGCTCGTGAGCGTGGGCTATATCGTTTATCTTTTTTACAACTTTTTGCCACTCCTACGGAGCAAGATCAATTTGTATTATTTGCTGGGTGAAGGTCCGAAGATT
>JBCAWW010000465.1:0-5019 GCA_038534415.1 Bacteroidota bacterium
CTGGGTTTTCAAAAACCCAGCAAGTACCACTACTGCTAAAGTAGCTACCAATGGTACTGTTAAGGCAAAAGCTCCTACTAAAAAAGCTCCTGCCAAAAAGGCTCCTGTAAAGAAAGTTGCGGCTAAAACTGCAGTGAAAGGTGATAAGGGCTATAAGCTATCTGATTGGGATAACTTAGTCCTCACCTCTGTGCAGTCTGCTAATCGAGTGTTGACGCGCGCTGAATTAGATGCATTGGTCAACAAAAAAGCAGGTAACTTGAAAAAAGGCATGGAAGCCAAGCAAGTAAATGCCAAGGTTTCCAATGTGCTTCACAAATTGACCAACAAGAGAGGAATCCTGAAAAAGGATAAAACTCCTGAAAATAAGACGGGCTATACTTTAGCGTAACCGCTTAATTAATCGCGGCAACCGCTCACTTAAAAGTTCTAGATACTATCGGTCGTGTTTCCCACTTTGGGGATGCACGACCGTTTTTTATTGCTATACCATGAAAACCTTTGCCGCACTGCCTGAAGACTTTCTGCACTTTGTTTGGAGGACGCGCCAGTATGAACCACTGGTATTAAAGACCATCGATGGGAGAAGGCTTGAGGTGCGGAGCCCAGGAGTTTGGAATCACGACCAAGGTCCGGATTTTTCGTACGCTAGGCTGGTGCTGGATGGGGTTTCTTTACTTGGGATGGTGGAAATTCATGTGTACAGTAAGGATTGGTATCTGCATAAACATCATGTGGATCCGGTTTACAACCCGACAGTCTTGCACCTTGTATTGCAAAGCGATGGTCGGCGGATTCTGCGGGAAGATGGGACTTCGATTCCGGAAGTTTGTATCGAACCCTATCTCAAACCAGCAGTAATCCGCCGCTATCTGCGATTTAAAGAAACGATACATGGCGTTCCCTGCAAGGATCTCCTCCCCACAGTGCCTATGAGCTATAAGCGTAGATGGGTAGAGCGGATGGCGGTAGAACGCATGGAAGCCAAGGCTAACTATTGGGAAAATCGCTTAGCAGAAAGTGCCGGTGATTGGGCCCAAATCTGCTGGGAGGCTTTACTCAAACAAATGGGAAGTCCTGTTAATGCTGATAGTTTTGCTGAGTTAGCCCAACGCTTGCCATTTAAATTAATGCGTAGCTATCATGAAAATTTTTTAATCGGGGAGGCACTCATATTTGGTGCTCTGGGCATGCTGGAAAATAAAAAGGGTGACGAATATTATTTGCAGTTAAAAAATCATTGGGACTACTATGGAGCCAAACATAAATTAAAAAATAAAGCTCCCTTGCTGCTAAAGTTTTCCCGCATGCGACCGGCCAATTTCCCTACTATTCGCCTCTCACAGTGTATCGACATCTTGAGGCATCTGCCAAATATCGCCGATATATTACTGCAAGCTGAGCACTTCAAAGCCTTAGCAGGCCAAATAGCATGTAGCCCTTATTGGGAAAATCATACCCGCTTCGGTACAGAAACTAAAAAAAAGAAAAAACCGTTAGGCGAAAATCAATTAGATAGCTTATTGCTCAATGTCGTTGCGCCAATATCATTTTTATATCATCGCCGTCATGGAAGTCTCAACAGCGACCACTTTGAGCGTTACCTAGCCATTGTCAAAGCCGAAAAAAACCGATATACCCGTCTGATGGAAAAGCTAGAATTTCCAAACGAAAATGCTTTCTTTTCGCAAGGTCTTCTACATCTTTACCGCAATTATTGTCTGGAAAAACGTTGTCTGCAATGCCAAATTGGACAAAGCCTACTTGTTTCCTCTCCCAAAACGTCCTAAATTCCCTCAGACACCCATAAATTGCCTTAACATGTTATATCCATTTGTCCGGAATACCCTCCTGACATGTCTTGCTGCTCTATTGCTTCTCTCATGCAATCGACAGCCCAATCGCGCTTTGGTGATCAGCCAAGTCCAAGCCGCTGCTCAACTCGCCACTGTAGAGTATGTAGTTAGCAAAATGATTCTCGGTACTAAGGAGAAAAGAATCGTCGGGATCAAATTAAAAGATTCTGACTTTTTAGCCGAGACAGAGGCTCGCATCAAAGCGGGCATCGACCTCCAAAAAATCAGAATGGAAGATGTGGAAGTGGACGGCAATCGCATCAGTATACATTTACCGGCAGTCGAAATTTTAAATTTTTCCTACCCCGCCGAAAATTTTAAAATCGATTTTAATTATTACGAAAGTAATCGCGGCAACCGCCTGAGCTTAGATGATCTCGAACGATTTTATCGGATGGGAGAGCTCGCAATCCGGCGCGATATGCAATTTTTGGGGATCGAAAAAACAGCGCAACAGCGTACACGCGTGATGTTGGGCGGCCTGCTCAAAGCTGCTGGCTACGAGGAGGTTTATCTCGAATTTGAACCCATGGATTATGGCCCAGCCGAAGCCTACCAAGCGGCTTGGGAAAATATTCGCAACATAATTTCTGGAAACTAAACACACACTCTCATGTTTGCAGATGAAATAAAATGGCTCATTGGTATGCTGCTCGTAGTGGCCGTAATGGCCCTCGGTATCATTTTCTTTGTGCCCAAAGGATTTTTTGGAAAGCTCTTTGGCTCCGAAAAAGTAACCATCGCAGAGTCGCCGCTCTCTATCAAAGAAATCAATGGGATTGGTGAACTCATCTCCGCCGAATTTTATGGCGAAGTCATCCATCCTCTCGTCCGAGGCAACAAAGCCGAAAACAGCGATGACTTACAAAAATACTACGATGCGCTCTACAATCAGATACAAGAGCTCTATGATGAAAACAATATCCCCCGAGGGCTTTTCAATAAAAAACTTGACCCCAAAAAGACGTGGAATAAAGTCATGAATGCCTTAGAGCATTTGCCGATCCATGAATCTGAAAATTTTCAAGGCATCAAGCAGATCGCAGGGATGGAGTTTAGCGATGACCTTGCCTTTGCCAAGTTTGTCAAGATCAACAATTGGGATGCATTTCGACGTGATCCTGCGCGTCAACGAGGAATCGATAACTTTTTCGCAAAGTCTCGCTCCCTCAATGAATTGCAACAACGCGAAGCCCTCGAATTTGAATTAGAACTCACCTATCTCGGTCGCGGTTGGGTCAAGGCCGGCTATCGTTTAGGGCAGTTGCAGGAGGAACAACTCGTTCGTCAGAATGACACCCTCTATATCAAAAACGTCAATCCCGAGATCCTCAATGCCGATATCAATCCCTGGTTTATTCCTCCAACCAAAGGCTACAAAAACGGTTCTCCCGGCTTTGAGCTTTTGAGAGCTCGCATCAACGGAAAGGATGTCGAAAATCTAGATACCGGCTCAGGTTCTCGTAATGATCAGAAAAGACGTATTCCGTTTTGGGCGATTGATGACGCGAAAAAAGAAACAAAATTTCAATTGCTCAAGGAAGCTTTTGAACGCCATATTTTAGATTCGGCTCGCGTCTCCGCCGAACGCTCCCTCCTACAATTGTTCCAACTCGTAGAGCCCGACAGTGCCTTACAATTGGCCGCGGTGAAATTAGTACCTACGCCGCTATATAGCTTTGGGCAGGAGTTGACCGCTGATGCTTACTGTTTGAGTCGTGTAGATGTCGATAGTTTGCAGGCCCGCTATGCCCGCGATACTGAGGCCTCCGAAAACGAGGACACATCAGTTGAAGTCCGCAAAGCTCAGTGGCAAAAATTCGTCAAAGAACTCGATGGACTCCTTCTTTGCCGCAAGAACTATCCGAGCTGGTATGACTTTAAAGAAAATGTCTTGAATTAGGGTTTACTGCTGCGCAGAACGCTTATCTCAGGCGGGTACGCATAGATGCACCGCTACAATCATCAGTTACAAAAAGCCTAAATCTCCTCTAGCAAAGCTTTGGCTTCCTCCAACTGATAGTGATAGCCCGTATCGACGATATACGCCAAAATTTCCTTCGCTGCCTCAACTTGCTCCATTTGCAAATGTGCGAGCGCGCGAAACCAAGTGGTCTGTTCATAATAAGGAGAGCTATCCGTGATTTGCTCCCACTCACTCAATGCCATGGCAAAAGCTTTTGTCTGATAATAAGAATGGCCCAGATAAAAAGTAGGAATGTCAGGTCCTTCGTTTTGGGCTTGCCAATCTTCCAACAAAGGAATCGCGCCAGCATAATCCCCCGCCTGATAGGCTTGGGTTGCCATCTGAGCAAACTCTGCGCCTTCACCTGAGCGACTAACAGTCATCGGATAAGGCTCATAATAAGCAACTGCAAATTCTTGGTAGCTCTGGCGTTCCCCGAAGGGATAAAAATTATAGACCAGCAAAAATAAAACGCTCGCTGCAATGGTCGCATAAAAGGCAATGTTGCGAAAGGGAATCGTCTTTGCCTCCTGCTGCATATATAGCTGGCGTAGCTCCTCTTTCTCGAGATGACGGTCTGCTGCTTGAAATAGTAGCATATTGTGCCTGCTCGCTTGGAGACTTTGCGCGAGTTCTGGATCGGCCTCTAGACGCGCACTAAAGGCGGCCCGATCTTCCGCTGAAAGTTCATCGCTAAGGTAGGCTTCAATCCACTCTTCGGTATTTCTCTCAGGCATGAGTGAGGTTTTTTTGTTTTTCGATCGCCTTCATCCATTGTTGATAGCAACGAAAACGACTGACTTTGGCTACGTTGGCATTGGCAAAGCCGAGCGTGGCTGCGATTTCATCCAAAGGCCGACTTTCCATATAAAAATATCTTAACAGCTTGCGACACTTTTCTTTGAGTGCATCTAATGCTTGCTCTGCCGCTTGTAGCTGATATTTGATCTTGCTTTGCTCCAACTCAAACTGCTCTCGCTCGATCATGGGGTTTTCACTTTCCACGACAAAATAAAGCGTTCTTTCTAAGGGATTTTCTTCCACTTGATAGCGTTGGCGTGCGCGCTGTAACTCTCGCCATTTATTCCAACAGATACCGTAAAGGTAGGCGGGAAGATTACTGATCTCTTCTATTTTACCGCGCTGCATATTGCTTCTAAAAGTTAGGACTGCTTCCATCAATACATCCTCTGCGTC
>JBCAWW010000466.1:0-5010 GCA_038534415.1 Bacteroidota bacterium
CGTATGCCCAACCATATCAGGATTGGCATACGGGTGTTTTTGAGGCGGCAGTTAAAGCTTGTGAAGTGGTAGACGGCTGTACCAAAGAAGTTACGGAGGTGGCTTTAGAAAATGGATACACTGTATTGATTACAGCAGATCATGGCAATGCCGATAAAATGCGCAATGCCGATGGGAGTTTGCATACTGCTCATACTACTGCTCTGGTACCTTTGTTTTTGGTAGACAAGGATGAAAGTATTGCTTTGACAGATCAGATGGGTAAGTTGGGCGATTTAGCCCCTACCATCTTGGACATTATGGGCTTAGCAGTGCCAGCTGAGATGACGGGCGATAGCTTATTGGTGCGCAAATAAATTGTACCTTTGGTATTCAAAGGAGCAGCCAATATGCAAGAATCGATTCGATATAAATATATCCGTGTAGCAGGTCCTATCATGGGCCTGCTCCTTCTTTTTACCAGCTTGGTGTCCTGTGGGGGGGAGGAGAGCGCTATTCGCGAACGTTCACCTCTAGAAGAGCAATTGCAGTCTCAGATCCAAGGCTCCTGTGAGGGGGAGATGGTCCGCTTTGATAAAGAGATTAGTAATCTCAATGCAAATCCTGTTTCCAAAGAAGATTCTACTTGGCTTAGCCTGCCCATGATTAGGGTAGGGGAGACCGAGAGTGGAACAGACTCCATGCAATGTATGTTGATCTCTGAATTAGAGTGGGCTAGCAAGAGCTTTCATGATGCTCCGAGCATGCAAGCCTATTATGATACCAAACTAAAAGAGGATAGCGTTCTGATACAGATCAAAGCCTCCTCGGCCAATCAGAGTGATCTCAAAAGTCAAAAGTACATATTAGATGAGGCTTCGGGAACGATCCTGTATTGGCAAAGTACTTATAAGAAGGATAATTGGCTTTACAGTCTAGATGTTGAGGTAGAGATCTTTTTTGATGAAAAGGGGCGATATCTTCAGCACAATCTAAAAGTCCGTAATGATGTCTCATTGATGAGTTCGGGTTTCAACGCTTGGATCTCTGGCAAAGCTAGGTATGATGAATGAGTGGGTGGCGATTTTTATTGGTGGTGGTGTTGGCAGTGTAGCTCGAGTGGGCATTTCTCGCTGGCTCAATCCGGGGAACGAAAGTTTTCCTTGGGGCACTTTTAGCGCTAATCTGTTGGCCTGTGTTGTTTTTGCCTTTGCCTTTATATGGTTTAGCAAAAAAGAGTCCTTTTCAGACTCCTTGCAACTGATGGTCTTGTTAGGTTTTTGTGGGGGCTTTTCGACCTTTTCTACCTTTAGTGTAGAAACCTTTCGTCTGTTGGAAAACCAGCAGTTTATGGCCGCCTTTTTATATGTTATTGCATCTATTTTTGCTTGCCTCCTGCTGCTTTGGGTTATTTTTAAATCTTTTGCATAGTAAATAGTTTATGCTTGGAAGCATTCTAGTGTGTAAGAATTAGCCATTTTTTTGAATAATTATCCCCTAAATTGCTCAAAAGCAACTGATAAAGCACACATCTGAGTTTGGACGGCTTGTGATAGCTGGTTTTTTTCTATAAATTTATATCAAGATGAAAGTGGCTTTACGCCATGTGTAGTCTTCTTATTAACCTACCTAATACCCCAAACTCAATGTGCTCCAACCTTCCCCGGGTGGAGCCATTGTCTTTTACAGCCTTTCGTTTTATTGGGCCCATCTGATACTGCAACCTGCGGCACGAGTATAAGCCTGTTTCGGATTTAAATTTTGGAGCTGTTGCTCCAGAGCCTTTGCTAGATACTTATTGGCCACGGCTGAGGCATCTCTAGGATTGTCATCTATCGCGCCGATATAACGCAAGTGAAGGCTGCCCTTGCCCTCTAGTGCGACCAAGAAGCATTGAGGAGTCCTGCTTGCCCCAAAGGCTCTTGCTAAGCTTTGATCTTGATCCCATAGATAGGGAAAAGAGAAAGCGTGCTGGGCTGCATAGGCTTTGAGCTGAGGTAGGGAATCTTGAGGTGATAGCAGCGGGTGATTGGAGTTGACAGCGACCAGAGGAAAGCCTTGCGGAGCATACTGATCGTGTAAGGATTGTAGACGGCTACTATACATGTGAACTATAGGGCAGCTCGGGCTTATAAATACAAGAATAAATCCTTTTTGGGTGTCAGTAAACTGCCAATCCAAGCCATTGATACTTGGGAGGCTAAAAGCCGCAATACTGTCTCCTAATTGATAGCCGATCTGACTTTGCAGAGAAGGACTACCAAAGGCAAATAAACAGAATAGTAGAAGGAGTCTCATATCAAAAATAAAGGCGTAAGTAAAGTACTTACGCCAGTAAACTCAAAAGAGTATGTTTTGAAAAGAGTAGTAAAGTAGTAATACAAATTAATTCAGTCCGCTTTAGTTCGTAGCAGCTTGTGGTATCATTCTTAAAGCTCTATCGAGAATAGAGCGATCATCAATTTTGACCAATCCACCGTCGGGACCGCCGGGTTCGTAGTGAATGCCTACTGCATCGCCTTTCCTAAAATTAGAACCGCCGAAATAATTACGAACTGTTTCTACGCTGACACCCATGTCTTGGGCGATCTTGTGCATACTACCATTGGGTAGACTGTCTTTGATTCGACGGAGCTCATTAAAGGTCATTGTCATCATTCTGCAGTATTTGGAGTTAATAAAAAATAGGAAATAAAGAACATACAACCCAGCACACACTTATTGAGATAAGTGCCTCACTATGTGATCGCTACGTTGCCTTGCGATGAAATATAAGTTAAAAATATTTGGCAGGAATACAAATGTGATTTATCGCATGCGCCGGTTTTCCTGTACCCTGCGATAGATCGAAAGTAAGAAGCCAAAGGTCAAAATAAAGGTGCCTAACCAAAGCAAATTAATGAAGGGTTTACTGATTGCTTTGAGGACAATGAGATCATCTTCTGGGTGCAAATAGCTTACCCAAAGAGTAATGCTGTTTTCGGCTGGTTGAATGTCCATAAAAGCAAACTCCATGTCCAACTCTGAAATGATGTCTCTACGACCGTCCGGTTGACGGCCTTTGATCAAATAGAGGGGGTTGGCAATAAATTTACGGCCATCATTAGATTGCACCTCCAACTTTGCTTCTGCAACTAAATCATAATCCTTCAAATCCACATCTACTTGCTCTACCGCTCCGATGGAGAGCAACTTGACCTGCCCTAGCGGAAGGTTGATGGTATCGCCTATTTGCAGTTGACGACTCGTAATGCGAGGTCTGAGGCTATCAGGATTGGGGAGAGATGAGGTGTAGAAATAGACATCACGATTCCAATACACTTTACGAGCAGGGTGGGGGAGGATCCCTTCGCCATTGGCGCCCATCTCAGACTCTGTATATCGCATAAACTCTCCGCCTCCTTCACCATGTTCTTGAAACTTCAGGCCATAGTCGGTGCGTTCATTGATTTGATTTGCATAATAAGCGAGACTACGGTTGAGAGAACGTTCTATACGAGGGAGGTCGATGCCTTTTTTATATAGTTCTACGTTTTGTTTGCTTGAGATGAGATCTGCGGTAGGATGCATGTCTGCTCCCTCTTCGAGGAACGGTAAGCGCGGGAGGAGCATCGAATAAGTTTCATTGTCTTGGTCCTCAAAGGCTAGCTTGAAAGCGTCTGCGTTCGCTTCTAAGATGCGTAGGTTCTCTACAGGGGTTACGGCTCGTTTACGACCAAGATAGGTAACATTGTAGCCCATGATAGGTCTGGCCTGCCCTTTGGGCAAAGCGATATTATCTGCTCGCTCCTCATCAGGGAAAAGACTCAATTCGTTGGGAAACGGATTGGTAGAAATCACCTGGTCATATCCGGAAGAGAAAAGCATCCCTAACAGCATAAGACCAAAACCAATGTGCACGATGGTGCCCCCCATGATCTTGAGGCCTTTACGGTTCTTGTGGACAAGCGAAAGGAGAATATCAGTATTGGCAAATACCACAAACAATGAACTAAACAGCAGGAGTTCGTCCGCTATGCCGAGCACCCCAAACTTGATGTAGTTGATAATCTGCCCCGCAAAATTGAGCGGTAGACCCTCTTCGCTAATCAAATCAGCAAAGGTTTCGTCATAAGCAAACTCCATATCACTATACCAAATGGCCAACAATACGGCAGTGCCGCTTAGCATCGCCATCAAAAATGGACGAAATAGAGCGTCTTTTACGGGCTTATCTTTGGCTTTACTCCACCACAAAAACTGCCCGATTCCTGAGACTATACCAAAGAGGATGGCAAACCAAACTGTCCATTGGTAATAAAAGAGCTGAACGTTCGGCGGTGGAGCCATATCCGTCCCAAAAATGGTATTGAATACAGGGATAGAAGTCGCAAAGAGAATGATGCCCCCACTAAAGACAAAAACCAAAACGCCTATAAAAATCATGAACTCAGCAGTCCAGACTTTACTTTCATCGATACGAGTCGGGATCTCGCGCCAGCGAAGGAGGAGTGTAACTACTACAAAGGTCAAATAGCCCAGTAATAGGACAAGTAGCTGACCAGAAAGGCCCAAATCAGTAAAAGTATGGACGGAGGTTTCGCCGAGGATGCCACTTCGCGTCAAGAAGGTACTCAGTAAGACTAAAATGAAGGTTGAGATGATCAAGATCATCGTCATACCCAGATATGCTTTGCTCTTGCGATAGATCAACATAGCATGCAAAGAAGCCACGCCGCAGAGCCAGGGGACAAAAGAAGAGTTTTCGACAGGGTCCCAATTCCAGTAGCCGCCAAAGTTGAGGGTTTCGTAAGCCCAGTATCCACCCATGATGATACCTACGCCGAGGATCAGGACCGAGAAGGTTACCCAAGGCATCGCAGGACGAATCCACTCTTTGTATTTGCCTCTAAACAGGCCTGCCATCACGTAAGCAAAAGGAATGACCGTAGAAGCAAAGCCTAAGAAAAGGGTCGGCGGGTGGATCACCATCCAATAGTTTTGCAGGAGAGGATTGAGACCCGTACCGTTGGTGGGACTAAAATCTGGATC
>JBCAWW010000467.1:0-5008 GCA_038534415.1 Bacteroidota bacterium
CTTGCGAATTTGGAAGAACGGTATAATACTGAGCTTACAGAATTGCACAACATGATGGTCTCTAAGCTGCTAGCTCTTCGTCAGCAGTCCATCCACTAGGGATCACATCAAGGAAATTCAACGCCCCAAGTGGATGGACTGCTGACGAAGAGCTAAATGTAAATGTAGCAAGGCTTTTCCGTAACTATAAGCGTCGATTTGACCGTATCGAAGGTCGCTTCCGTCGTGAGGAGTATCAAATCCGCGTTGGTGATGAATTGCCATCCGGTATTTTGAAACTCGCCAAGGTTTACGTAGCTAAAAAACGTAAACTCAAAGTAGGGGATAAGATGGCAGGTCGCCACGGTAACAAAGGGGTAGTCTCTCGTATTGTACCAGTGGAAGATATGCCGTTCCTAGATGATGGAACTCCAGTGGATATCGTATTGAATCCTTTGGGGGTACCTTCTCGTATGAACCTTGGTCAGGTATTTGAGACCATCCTTGGATGGGCTGGAAAGAAACTTGGACTAAAGTTTGCGACTCCTATTTTTGATGGAGCGACAATGGAAGACGTAAATGAGTATCTCAAGAAAGCAGAACTCCCGGATTACGGTGTCGCGCGTTTGATCAATGGCCAAACTGGTGAGCATTTCAGTGAAGCAACTACGGTAGGTATCATCTACATGTTGAAACTGATTCACTTGGTCGATGATAAGATGCACGCTCGTTCTATCGGACCTTACTCTCTCATTACACAGCAACCATTGGGTGGTAAAGCTCAATTTGGTGGCCAGCGTTTTGGTGAGATGGAGGTGTGGGCTCTAGAGGCATTTGGTGCTGCCCACATTCTACGTGAGATGCTTACAGTGAAGTCGGACGATGTAGTCGGACGAGCTAAAGTATATGAATCTATCGTAAAAGGAGATGTACTACCTGATCCAGGGGTACCTGAATCCTTTAACGTATTGATTCACGAACTTCGCGGGCTTGCCCTCGAAGTAACCTTGGACTAATCCTTTACCCGGTCCTTTTGCTACACGCAAATGGACCGGAGTAATGGTTTTGAATATTATTTAGGCCTTAATATCGGAGTAAAAGCATGCCCGTTGCTAAGAACACCAAAATCAACAGTGATTTTAAAAGAATCACCGTTAGTCTTGCTTCTCCTGAAGCCATCCTGAACCGTTCGAACGGTGAGGTCCTCAAGCCTGAAACGATCAACTACCGGACTTATAAGCCGGAAAAAGATGGTCTTTTCTGTGAGAGAATCTTCGGTCCGGTTAAGGATTATGAATGTCACTGCGGAAAGTATAAGAGAATTCGCTACAAAGGGATCATTTGTGATCGCTGTGGGGTAGAGGTGACTGAAAAGAAAGTGCGTCGCGAACGTATGGGCCATATTCAGCTCGTCGTTCCAGTTGCGCATATCTGGTACTTCCGTACACTTCCCAGTAAAATTGGCTATCTCCTAGGATTGACTTCCAAGAAATTGGATCAAATCATTTATTACGAGCGTTATGTCGTAATTAACTCTGGGATCATGGCCGAAGAGGGAATTGAGAAGATGGACTTCCTGACTGAGGAAGAATATCTCAATATTCTCGAAACCCTTCCCAAGGAAAATCAGATGTTGCCGGATGATGATCCTGCAAAATTCATCGCTAAGATGGGTGCTGATGCCTTGGAAGCATTGTTAGGTACAATTGATCTAGATGATCTCTCCTATACATTGCGCCAAAAAGCGGCTACTGAGACTTCTCAGCAGCGTAAAAACGACTCACTTAAGCGTCTTAAAGTGGTTGAGGCTTTCCGTTCGGCAAACCGTCGTATGGAAAACCGTCCCGAATGGATGATCGTACGAATTGTACCGGTTATTCCTCCGGAACTCCGTCCATTGGTACCATTGGAAGGTGGTCGTTTTGCAACTTCTGACCTTAATGATCTCTATCGTCGTGTCATCATTCGTAACAATCGTCTGAAGCGCTTGATTGAGATTAAGGCGCCTGAAGTAATCTTGCGTAATGAAAAGCGGATGCTTCAGGAAGCGGTTGACTCGCTTTTTGATAATACCCGTAAAGTAAACGCGGTTCGTTCTGATTCTAACCGAGCATTGAAGTCTCTTTCTGATATGCTTAAAGGTAAGCAAGGACGTTTCCGTCAAAACCTTCTCGGTAAACGTGTCGACTATTCTGGTCGTTCGGTTATCGTTGTAGGTCCTAACCTACGTCTTTATGAATGTGGGTTGCCTAAGAGCATGGCGGCTGAACTCTTTAAGCCGTTTGTAATTAGAAAATTGATCGAACGTGGTATCGTAAAAACGGTTAAGAGTGCAAAGAAACTCGTAGATCGTCGCGATCCCGTGATTTGGGATATTCTTGAAAATGTATTGAAAGGGCATCCGGTTATGCTAAACCGGGCTCCAACCCTTCACCGTTTGGGGATTCAAGCCTTTATGCCACGCTTGGTAGAAGGTAAAGCAATCCAGCTCCATCCATTGGTTTGTACAGGTTTCAACGCCGACTTTGACGGTGACCAGATGGCTGTACACGTTCCTTTGAGTAATGAGGCTTGTCTAGAAGCAATCGTATTGATGCTTGCTGGACACAACATTATGCACCCTGCAAACGGTTCTCCTATTACCCTGCCTTCTCAGGATATGGTATTGGGAGTTTATTACCTCACCAAAGCACGTCCTAAGCAAAAAGGCGAAGGCCTATTGTTTGGTAGCTCAGAAGAGGTAGAAATTGCCTATAACGAAGGCGTTGTAGCCAAGCACGCGAAGATCAAAGTTCGTTTGCCTAAATACGACCCTGATACTGGGCAGGCAATTAAAGGTGAAGATGGTAAAGTCGTAATGGAGTACCTTGAGACTACCGTTGGGCGTATCCTCTTTAATAAAATCGTTCCTGAAGGAGCGGGATATGTCAATATCCTACTCTCTAAGAAAACGATGCGTAAGGTAATTACTGACATCTTCGTGAAGGTGGGATTGGTTAAGACGGTTAACTTCCTTGATGACCTCAAAAACCTAGGATTCCAAGAAGCCTTCCGTGGTGGTCTATCTTTCTCTTTGAGTGAGGTAATTATCCCCGAAGAAAAAGATATCTTAATTGGTGAAGCGAATACCCGTATTGAAGAAGTTCAGATGAACTACAATATGGGTCTGATTACAGAGAATGAGCGCTACAATCAGGTAATTGATATTTGGACACATACTAACTCTCGTCTAACAGAGACTTTGATGACTCAGTTAGCGGAGGACAAAGATGGGTTCAACAACATTTATATGATGTTCCACTCGGGAGCACGTGGTTCTAAAGAGCAGATTCGTCAGCTCGGCGGTATGCGTGGTTTGATGGCCAAACCTCAGAAAACCCTCAAGGGTTCTGCAGGTGAGATCATTGAAAACCCGATCTTGGCAAACTTCAAAGAAGGCTTGTCAGTACTTGAGTACTTTATCTCTACCCACGGTGCACGTAAAGGTCTTGCAGATACCGCCCTTAAAACAGCGGATGCAGGTTACCTTACTCGTCGTTTGGTAGATGTCGCTCAAGATGTGATTATCACTGAACAGGATTGTGGTACTCTACGTGGTCTTACTATCACCGCTCTTAAAGAGAATGAAGATATTATTCAGCCTCTCGGCGAACGTATCCTCGGACGCGTGGTACTGGATGATGTCGTTGATCCTGTAACGGAAGAACTTTTGGTTGAAGCCGGAACAGAGCTAGACGAAAAACTTACACGTAAGATCGAAGATTCTCACGTTGAAGAAGTCGAAATTCGTTCTGTATTGACTTGTGAGGCTTCTTCTGGTGTATGTGCCAAGTGTTATGGACGCCACCTCGGTACTGGCCGTATGGTCGAAGTAGGTGAGGCGGTAGGAGTAGTAGCTGCTCAGTCAATTGGTGAGCCTGGTACTCAGCTGACACTTCGTACCTTCCACGTTGGTGGTACAGCCCAGCGTATTGCAAATGCAAGTGGCCTGACTGCAAAGTTCCCTGGAAAACTATCCTTGGAAAACGTTCGCTATGTTGAGCGTGAAGAGGATGGTGAAACGGTGAAAATTGTGATCAGTCGTACAGGGAAGCTTAAAATTACTGATGATCAATCTCGGGTTCTATTTTCTAACAAAGTACCTTATGGGGCTCATCTTTATGTCGAAGATGGCATTGATGTAGCCAAAGGAACGTTGCTCTGTAAGTGGGATCCATATAACTCAGTTATCATTTCTGAGTTTGAGGGTAAAGTTAAACTCAAAGATGTCCGTGAAGGTCAGACCTTCCTTGAAGATCTCGATGAGCAAACTGGTCACCGCGAGAAGGTAATTATCGATAGCCGCGATAAGCAGGTCAACCCGACCATTATCATTGTCGATAAAAAAGGTAATGAGCTTCGCTCATACAACCTGCCTGTAGGGGCTCACCTTGTGGTAGAGGATGACGAAAACATGACTGCTGGTCAGATTATGGTGAAGATTCCTCGTTCCGGTGGTGGTACTGCGGATATTACAGGTGGTCTTCCACGTGTTACCGAGCTATTTGAAGCACGTAACCCTTCTAACCCTGCTGTTGTTTCAGCAATTGAGGGAGTCGTTCGCTTAGGCGGAATCAAACGTGGTAATCGTGAAGTATTTGTGAAGTCTCCAGATGCTGAAGAGCGTAAATATATGATCTCTCTAAACCGCCATATTTTGGTGCATGAAGGAGATTATGTAATGTCTGGTGAGATGCTTTCAGATGGTGCTATTGCGCCAAAAGAAATCCTCGCAATTAAAGGACCTAGCGCTGTTCAAGCTTACATCGTAAACGAGATTCAGGAAGTTTACCGTATGCAGGGTGTACCGATTAACGATAAGCATATCGAGGTAATTGTACGCCAAATGATGCAGAAGGTGGAAATCATCGATCCAGGAGATACGATCTTCCTCGAAAAGGAAATCGTTAACCGTCGTGATTTCCAACAGGAAAATGACTGGATCTTTGACAAACTGGTAGTGAATGAAGTAGAGTCACCTGCTTCATCC
>JBCAWW010000468.1:0-5007 GCA_038534415.1 Bacteroidota bacterium
GCTCAAACCGATTTATGAGCAGTTGATTGCCTTTGTGCAGACTTTGGGCGAGGACGTCAAAATCACCCCCAAAAAGACGAGTGTGAGTATTATCCGTAAGCGTCAGTTTAGCTTGATCAAACCCGCTACCAAGACACGGATTGATTTGGGATTTAAGCTACCAGGCAAAGAAACTACGGATCGATTGGGCAATTCAGGTCCCTTTGGCAGCATGTGCACGCATCGTGTCAAGCTGAGTGCTGCGAGCTAAGTAGATGATGAGTTGAAGGCTTGGATCAAAGAGGCATACGACTTAGCGCAATAATTAAAGACTAGCATTAGCATGGAACAAATCAAGCAGGCCATCCAACAAATGATTAGTGTGACTGAGGCTGAGTTGGAGCAGCTGCTTGAGCCTTGCTTTATCAAAGTCTTTCCTCGCAAATCCTTACTGTCTGAAGCGAATAAGGTTCCCAACGAGATATTCTTTATCAATAAAGGCATCATACGAACCACTATCGACGATAAAAACGGCAAGGAAAACACTCTGCATTTTGCCCTTGAAAATCAATTTATTGCGGATTATTCCAACTTTATTCTTGCCCAGCCGGCCCTCTACAAGCTGATCGCCATCGAAGAAACCGAGGCCGTGGTCATGCCCCGTAAAGCCATCGAATGGGGCTATCAAAATATGGCAGAAGGGGACAAACTCGGCCGCTTAATTGCAGAGTTTTACTTTATCTATCAAGACAACCGCATCAAAAACTTCTACGCCCGCACTCCCAAAGAGCGCTACGACGAGATCGAGCAGGTATTTCCCAATATCCACAATCGTGTCCCACAACATATGATCGCGTCCTACCTCGGCATCAGTCCAGTGCACCTCAGTCGCCTCAAAAAAGAAGATCGCTAAGCAAGCGGCAATGGCCCAATTGGACTTTCGACTGAAACAAATGTCGGTTTGTAAAACCATTTTTCCTTCGGAGGAGGAGTAAGGAGGAATCGATTTTACAGATGCCAACCTTCGAGATTTTCTCTGCTTCGCAGAACGCTTCTCATCAAAAACATAAACAAATGTTATCGTTTGCTAGCTCCTGCGCCTCCTAATTTGCGTTCAAAGCTCGTAAACAATGAAATTATCAACCAAAGAGAAGACTCGTCTTCAGACAAAATATGGTCCTTGGGCCTTAATCACCGGTGCTTCTTCAGGGATTGGCCTAGAGTTGGCCCATCAGCTAGCCGCTAGCGGCCTACATCTGATCTTAGTCGCTAGGAGTAAGGACAAGCTTCGTTCGCTCGCTCAAGCATTACAATCTAAGTACAGCATCGAGACCCAAGTGATCGTGGCAGATCTTTCTCAGCCAACGACTGTAGAGGAGATCCGGCACAAAACCCAAAACCAATCCATCGGCTTATTGATCGCATCAGCCGGCTATGGCACCTCTGGCCTTTTTCACGACTCGAGCCTATCTGAGGAAATCAATATGCTTCGCCTCAATTGTGAGGCACTGATGGGGCTTACGCATCATTTTGTACAGCGCTTTAGGAGCCAAAACCGAGGAGGCATTATCTTGTTGAGTTCTATGGTCGCTTTTCAGGGCGTGCCCTACTCGGCGCATTATGCGGCTACCAAAGCCTACGTCCAATCGTTCGCCGAAGGCTTAGCCGAAGAACTAAAAACTCAGGGCGTAGATGTACTCGCTGCGGCACCCGGACCGGTCAAAAGCGGCTTCGAGGCTCGCGCCAATATGCAAATGAGCATGTCTCTCAGCCCAGAGCAGGTCGGTATTCCCATCCTCAAAGCCCTTGGACGCAAAACCACCGTCTTGCCTGGAGTCCTGACTAAGTTTTTGGTTTACTCCCTGCGGACTGTCCCCCGTTGGGCCAAAGTCAAAATCATGAAAGCCGTCATGGGAGGTATGACGCAGCATCAACGTGCGAAAGTCTAGCCCAGATTTGAGAGCGGAGGAGTTTTTTCTCTTATTGAACTCAATCCCCTCAAAATCTACTTCATGAGACTATTTCTACCTAGCCTTTTTGCTGCAGTTTTTCTACAAACTTCCCTCTTTGCCCAAGCTGAACTGCTCCGAGACTCTAGCGTCAAAAGAGTGGTCTTCATTGGCAATAGCATCACTTGGAGTGGCGAGTATATCAACTATATCGATACCTATTGCAGCTTTTACAAGCCTGGGCAAGCGATGGAGTTTATCAATGTTGGTTTGCCCAGTGAGACAGTATCAGGTCTCTCAGAAGAAGGACATGCTGGTGGTAAATTTCCCCGGCCTGACTTGCATGAGCGCCTAGTAAGAGTCTTGGAGGCTACAAAGCCAGACTTGATCATCAGCTGCTATGGGATGAACGATGGGATTTATCTTCCCTTTGATGAGGAGCGTTTTGCGAAGTATAAAGCAGGTATCCTTTGGCTAGATGAAGAGGTCAAAAAACGAGGCATCAAGATCATTCATACTACTCCGCCCATTTACGATCCGCAAAAAGGAGAGGCTTATGCCAATGTTTTGGATATTTATTCGGATTGGTTGATTAGTCGTCGCTATACTGAGGGCTGGCACGTGATTGATTTACATTGGCCGATGAGAAAGTATCTTGAGGACCAACGCCAGCTAGACAGTACTTTTTATCTCGCTAAGGATGGCGTTCATCCCAATGAGACGGGGCATTGGCTGATGGCAAAAGAGATCCTATTGTATATGGGATATGAGGAAGTTGATACGGCTAAAAATGTGTGGGAAGCGTTGAGTGCCTTTGAGCAAGCGGAGGCAGTTTTGAGCTTAGTCAGCGAACGCCAAAAGATATCGCGAGACGCTTATCTAAGACTGAGCAAGCATCTACGTCCCGGATTGCCTGAGGGCTTAGCCATAGAAGCGGCCGAGCTTAAGATGAAAGCGCTGGACGAGCAGATCGAGGCGCTCCTAGACTGAGTTTTTGGTGGAGCTCAAGCTGACAAAGAAAAATCCCCTGCCAATCCTAAGGCAGCCAACAAAGCCATAAATGAGCACCACAACCAACATTCAAAACTTCAATAGTTCATCCCTTTAGCAATTAGAGATAAGCGTTCCGCGCAGCGGCAATAAAAAAGAGGGTAGGAAAAGACGTAAATATCAATAGGCCTCATTCCCGAAAAACTGTAAGTTTGCGTGATCTTTCTTTTGGGGAGGTCAAGCAAAAAGGGATTAGATGAAACATATATTAGTTATCGGGGCGGGCCGTTCGAGCAGCGCGCTAATCAAATACTTGGTCGAGGTTTGTGGTGAGGAAGGCTGGACGATGACCGTTGGCGACCTTTCTATCGAGTGGGCTATGTCCAAAACAGGCAATGTGCCACACGCTCAGGCCATCGCTTTTGATATCTTTAATGAAGACCAGCGCGAGTTAGAAGTAAAGAATGCCGACCTGGTCATTTCACTGCTCCCTGCCCGATTTCACCCCATCGTAGCCCAAAGCTGTCTGCAACATGGCAAGCACCTGCTGACCGCTTCCTATGTCCCAGAGGAGATCAAAAGTATGGATCGCCAAGCGCGAGAAAAAGGTTTGCTCTTCCTCATGGAGACAGGCCTTGATCCGGGCATCGACCATATGTCAGCCATGCGTGTTATCGACCAAATCAAGTCTGAAGGCAGTGAATTGATCGGATTCGAGACCTTTACGGGAGGCTTGATCTCTCCCGAAAGCACCCTCGACAATCCATGGGAATATAAATTCACCTGGAACCCTCGCAATGTAGTGCTTGCTGGTCAAGGAGTGGTGAAATTTATCCAAGAGTCACGCTACAAATACATCCCTTACCACCGTCTTTTTCGTCGGACCGAAATGATCGAGATTCCGGGTCACGGCTACTTTGAGGGCTATGCCAATCGGGATTCGCTCAAGTATCTCGAGGTATATAATCTGCAAGGCATCAAGACGCTCTATCGAGGCACGCTCCGGCGCCCCAGCTTTTGCCGTGCTTGGGACATCTTTGTGCAGTTGGGCGCTACTGACGATACCTATGAGATGGAAGGCGTCGCCGAATTGACCCATCGCCAGTTTATCAATTTCTTTTTGAGCTACGACCCCAACAACTCCATCGAACTCAAGCTCGCCCACTACATGAACCTCGACCTTGACTGTCAGGAGATGTTCATGCTCAAATGGCTCGGGATGTTTGAGGAGGAGCTAGTCGGTTTGGAAAAAGGCACTCCCGCTCAGATTTTGGAGTATATCCTCAAAAAGAAATGGACCATGGGCCCGGATGATAAGGACATGATTGCGATGTGGCATAAGTTTGATTTTGTGGATCAAGGCAAGCATCGTCAGGTCCAATCTCATATGGTGGTCTGCGGCGAAGATGCTTCGCAAACGGCTATGTCCAAGACAGTTGGGCTACCACTCGGGATGGCCGCAAAGCTAGTACTCACCGGCAAAATCACCGAGCAAGGCGTTCATATTCCCGTAATCCCCGGTATCTACAATCCGATTTTGGATGAGTTGGAGGGCTATGGGATCCACTTCGTGGAACGCGAGATCGAGCTGGGCTAATCATGCGCTTGGCTAACACTTAAGCTTGGCTTTTCGTATATTGAGTTATACAGTGCGTTATTCTGCACTTTTGCATTAAAATTTATCGAAGCTCCTATGCAAATCATCAAAGTAGAATTGCTTAGCGATAAGGCTTTAAAGCTGCTCCAACAATTAGAGCAGCTTAATGTGCTACGTCTTATTGGAGCTAAGGATGATGTCGAAGAGGAGCAAGCACCAGTGCGCAATTGGGCTGGGAGCATTTCCTCTGAATCAGCAAAGCGACTGCTAAGTCAAGTTGAGAAAAGTCGTAATGAATGGGAGCGAGATATCTAATTGATACAAATGCCATCATTGAGTTTTTAGGTGGTGCTTTGCCAAGTTCTAGTAATCTCTGGCTCAACCGCATCATCACACAAAACGAACATGCGCTGTCCGTCATCAATCAAATAGAATTGCTCGGTTTCGCTGCACCAGCAAGAGAGGCAAAAGTGCTGGAAGAATTTGTACAAT
>JBCAWW010000469.1:0-4989 GCA_038534415.1 Bacteroidota bacterium
GAAGAAGAAAAATAAGGCAATCAGGAAGGGGTAGGAAAATACCATCGGCAAACAGCCACCCAACATGCTGACCCCCATCTCTCGATAGATGGCCATTTTCTCCATCTGCAATTTCTGAGCATCATCCTTATACTTTTCATCTAGCGCCTTCATCTCTGGGGTGGCGTTGAGCACGCGCATCTTACCCATTGAGATATAAGAACGATAAGTGAAAGGAAGCACCAACATACGGATCAGGATTGCCAAAATGATGACGATCAGACCGTAGTTTGAGATATACTTTTCGAGAAATTTGAAAATATAAGTCGTACCAATGTTGATGTAGCTAACCAAGGACCAACCCAAGTCCATTTCCTTCTGGAAATTTAAGTCATAGCCGCTAAGCGTTGAGTACTCATTAGGACCAAAAAAGAAGCGGTAATCGCGTTGTACATTGTCGCTACGATCAAGGTCCTGCACAAACTTGCCTTTCATGATCTTATTGATCTCGGAAGGCGCGGTAGGTACGGTAATCTGTAGACTTGTAGAGCGAAACGGCTCCTCGGCTACGATGATGGATGAAAAGAACTGACTTTTATAAGAGACCCAATCAATTGGGGTCTGTTCTTTGACGGGATCAGGATCGTCGCCCACATCCATTTTATCAACATCTCCGGCAACGGAATATGCGACGGTTGTCTTTTGGCGCATATTGTCGAGCGAAAGCTCTGTCTTAGGGAGATAAGAGGTCCAGTGTAAGTCGTAAAACTTTTGATTCCCCATCTCACTACGAATCCCATTCATTTGGAAGGCGTAGCCGAGATCGTAAGTATCTCCTTTGAGACGGTAAATTTGTTTTAGTGAGCGTCCACCTCCTATATCTGCAGTGAAGACCAACTCTGTACTATCGGCACCAGTAAGATTGATATCTTGGCTACTGCTGGTGAAGTAAAGATCGTCGGTACGAATCGAACGGCTACGAAACGGAAATTCAATATAAAATTGATCTCTTTCGTTTTGAATCATCGGCAATGGCAATGAATCAAAAGTCTTATACTCGTTGAGATAAGCTTCGACTATTCGCCCACCTTTATTGCTGATCTTCAAGGTCAGTAGATCAGTTGTTACGGTGGTGATAGCTTCTTCCCCTTCAACGAGGGTATAAAAGTCGCTATACTGATCTGCCAGTGCTTTTAGGCGCTGGGAATCTTGTGCGACAGAGTCCTGTCTACTGACAGCACTCATCGTCTGTTCAGCAGCTGCCGTATCTGGGGAAGTGGTAGTTTGTTCTACCGGGGTCTCATTTTGTTCTGGCGGCTTAGGGGCAAAAAACATAAAGTAGCCCATGGTAAGCAGCAAAATCAATATCAGACCAGTTGCGGAATTTTTATCCATCAGTTTGCTTTGATTGCTTTTGGAGGCGCAAAGTTACAAAAAATAATCGTCAATCGGCCGTGTCAGTTACCGTTGTATTCTGTTCACGATCGAGCTTGTGGCTATGTGCCGCATTGATAAAAGCCAGAAACAAAGGATGTGGATTTTCCACAGTGCTTTGATATTCTGGATGAAACTGAGTAGCGAGAAAATAGGGATGATTTTTGATCTCTATGATCTCGACTAGATCTGTTTCAGGATTGACACCTGTCATAGAAACTCCGTGACGCTCAAAACGTTTTCGGTATTCATTATTAAATTCAAATCGGTGCCGATGGCGTTCTACAACACGCGTTTTTTGGTAGGCTTTGTGCGCTAAGGAATTACGTTTGACCACACATTCGTAGCCCCCCAATCGCATCGTTCCCCCCATCGGCGTGATCTTCTTTTGTTCTTCCATCATGTCAATGACGGGGTCAGAGGTCTTAGGGTTGAACTCTGTGCTGTTTGCTTCCGAAATTTTTAGCACATTTCTCGCAAATTCGATCATTGCAACCTGCATACCAAGACAAATACCAAAAAATGGCACCTTATTTTCTCGCGCAAACCTCACCGCTGTCAACTTACCGTCCAACCCACGTTCTCCAAAACCTGGCGCTACGAGAACGGCATCAGCTACTTTGAGGAGACGATCTACATTCCCTTCGGTTATATCTTCTGAATGAATCCAGTGGATATTGATCTTCAATTCGTTTTCAGCCGCGGCAATGTGGAGCGATTCGACAATAGAGAGGTAGGAGTCATGCAGCTCTACATATTTCCCGACCAAGGCAATATCGACTTCGTCTAAAGGATTTTTGAGTCGGTTGACAAAGTTGCGCCAGTAAGTCAAATCTGGTTCTTGCTTTGAGCTAAGGCCCAATTTTTCTATAACGACTGTGTCCAAATGCTCCTTGTGCAGGAGAAATGGCACTTCGTAAATGGTACTCGCATTCAAATTTTCGATTACTGCATTGATGCTGACATTGCAAAAGCGAGCGACTTTGGCGCGCACATCTGCTGGGATCTTATGCTCAGAGCGACAAACCAATATATCTGGCTGCACCCCTGACTGTAATAAGGTCTTGACCGAATGCTGGGTCGGCTTGGTTTTCAATTCTCCTGCTGCTTCCAGATAAGGCACCAATGTCAGGTGGATCACGAGACAGTTTTCTGGACCATGATCATATCTAAATTGGCGCAGTGCCTCCACATAGGGCAAAGATTCGATATCACCGACAGTACCTCCAATCTCCGAAATAATCACATCAAACTTCTCCCCCTCATTGATCAATTTAAAACGTCGTTTGATCTCATCAGTGATATGTGGAATCACCTGGACAGTTTTACCCAAATAATCTCCGCGGCGCTCCTTCTCAATCACCGTTTGGTAGACCCGGCCCGTCGTGACATTATTGGCCTGAGAGGTAGGGGTATTGAGAAAACGCTCATAATGTCCCAAGTCCAAATCGGTTTCCGCACCATCACCCGTGACGTAACACTCGCCGTGCTCGTAAGGATTTAGCGTGCCCGGATCGACATTGATATACGGATCAAATTTTTGGATGGTAGCCTGATACCCCCTCAGTTGAAGAAGTTTGGCCAAGGAGGCTGCAAGGATTCCTTTTCCCAAAGAGGATGCAACTCCGCCCGTAACGAAGATAAATTTAGTGGTATCTTTCATAGAAACAGCAACAATGGCGCAAAAGTAAACAAGGGAGGGGAGCGTACAAAATCATAATGTAATAATTGGATAGATTTTCATTTAATGGATAATCCAATTTTTCGCAATTTGCAGACATAAGCAAAAATATGCGTTACCTTGTGATCCTATTATGCACCCTAGCATTTAGCACAGTATCAGCGCAAAACAGTGCCTTTCTCGACTTTGGGCAAAGTGCCCAAAAGGTTTCAGACAACCTGGGGCATTACGAACGCCCACTGGGAGAACTTAAAAGTAGTCCCAATCTGCTGACCTACCAATTTAGTAAAACACGTTGGCTCGATTATCATTTTTTGGGCGATGAACTGTATCGCATCGAAGATATCCAAGTTTTTGCCGACAAGGATAAGGCCAAAGAGATGATTGAGGCTTGCAAAGTCTATCTTTCTTTGGGCGCCAAAGATCCAGTTGAATTAAATGCCCCTTTGGGTACCTCGCATTACGCCAAGGTCTTTAAGGATCGTGTCGTAGAGCTGGTCGTTTTTAACGATCGTAAAAATAATCTCACCCAGATTACACTGCGGGTTACGAGTCGAAATTTTGGGCCGAGGATGGAGGCGGAAGCACTGGCGATGAAAGTCGCGGACCAATAAAACGAGCGTACAAATACCAAATCAGACTGCCAAAAGCGAGTCCGACTAAGGCCCCAACCAATACATCAGCTGGATAATGTACGCCTAAATAGATGCGACTGTAGGCCGTAAGTACGGCTGCGCCGAACAATGCGATCGTCCAGCTTCGCTTTTGCAAAAATTGACTCATAAAGGTCGCCAAGGCAAAAAAGTTAGCCGCATGTGAAGAGGCAAAACCATATTTACCGCCGCAGTGGCCATCGACGATATGGACAAGCTCCCCGAGAGATTCCGTTCGGCAGGGCCGAAAACGGGCTACTGTTGGCTTTAGAAAACCAGATACAAATTGGTCGCTCATCGCGATCAATACTCCTAAGGCAACTAAGGTCCATAATGTCCCCTTCCAACCTAATTTGCGGTAAATCAAAAATAATAATACGGCATAGAGAGGAATCCAAACCCACTTTTCACTCACAAAGGCCATCACTGGGTCAAGCGCTTCATGGTGCCAGCCATTGAGCAGCAAGAATAGTTTTTGATCCCACTGATTGAGTGTACTGAGCATGCCTAGAGGTAATAGGTGTCTAACAAATTCCAAATCGCAAAAAGCCCTAAACTGATTGCAAATATCCCCATTCCTATCCGTAATAATCGAAGTTTTGTAGCTGTAAGCGCCTTAAGCAAGCGTTCCACGAAGGGGTAAAAAAACCAAAGGAATAGAGCAAGGATGCCACAACCCAGCAGCAAGCCGGCAATCACATCGCCCAAAAAGTGTACCCCAATGTATATCCGCGTATAGGCAATCGATAGCGCCAATAGCCCCCAAAATATCCCGCTCCAACTCCGCCTTGAGGCAATACTAAAGCACAAAAAGCCATACAAAGTAGCTGCCGCAGTACTATGCCCAGAGGGGAAACTAAAATGGCGTTCCTGCCCAAGACTCAAAAAACGAAACTGATCCAAAGCAAATACGCCCGCAGGCCGATGCCAATCCTCAAAAATTCCTTGCTTGAGCCCTGCAACAATAATCATCACACTTATCATTCCTAGCGCTACACTGATCGCCAAGGGCAAATCACGAGAAAGCAGCCATAATATCAAGACACAGCTCAAGATTGCCCCTTCTCCCATATGGGTCCAATGAGGCATGAATTGATCTAAAAAAGGCGTGGAAAGGGCGTTTAGTTGCAAAAAACTTGCTTCATAGCCCCAGTAAAAAAGATAGATGCTCCCCAATAGGCAAACAAATCCTAGGGTAAGAAAATACCAAATAAGACGGGGGTAAGATTGTGTACTATTCAC
>JBCAWW010000470.1:0-4978 GCA_038534415.1 Bacteroidota bacterium
CTCTTGGTAATTCCTTGGAACCTAGACTTACGATTTCTGGGCTTCATTTTTGGGGATATGGTGAGTTTTATGTGAGCATCCCCGTCGCGGGCATTGATTTGAACAAAAATCAGCAAGTCGCCAAAAGTTATTCAACCAGCGTGGAAACGGGGGCAAGAGTTTATCCTACCCAGATTCGGCAGGGAAAAGTAGCTCCTTATGTGGGGGTATCATTCAACAATAACTATTTCCGTCAGCGATTTAGAGACAGCGATGAGGCGGGGCCAGCCATGCAACGAAAAATCATCCCTATACATGCGGGGCTTGTCTACAATCATAAAGCTTTACTATTTGAGGCGGGCTTGAGTTACTTTGGCAAAGGCGATGATGACTATTATGTAAGTCGGACACAAGCGGCGACTTTTGAACGCCCACAATTAGGCCTCAATCTGGGAATGAAATGGTTTTTTGATACGACACTCGGGGCCGAAAGAGCATGGGAAAATGGCAAGTCAGCTCAACTAGCCGATGAAATGAACGCAAAAAGAGCCCTAAACGGATTATCTTTTTTGATTGGTCCATCAAGCGCTTTTACCACTGCAAAGTCTAGCTATAATCAGCAGGAACGGCCCTGGTTAGAAGATCATACCGGCAGTGGAGTTTTCTTAGAACTGGGGGTGGGGTACTATTTGGCAAAGCCTGACCTTCATTTCAATTTGGCCTGGCGTCGCAATTCTAGCAGCATTGGTAGTTATGGGATCACTCAGCGCCTCAATCGGCAAGCTTTTACCTTAGAAGCGTTTAAGTATTTGTTTGATTATCATGGCTTTGTGCCTTATATCGGTCCTTCGATCAGTTTTGAGCAACTCAGCGGGCTAGAGACAGATAGAGGCACGGAAACGCTCAATCTCAATCGTACGGCCATTTTACCTGCCATTACCTTTGGCTGGGATATTAGACCCGACAATGTGCAAAGCTTTATCCTGCGTACCAATCTTCGCTATGCACCTTTTTTGACCATGGATACACCTAGCGGTGAACGCTTAAACTTTAGTCAATTAGAGTTCAACTTTATCACTTTTGTTTATTATCCGGGTCGAGCCAAGCGCATCAAGCAGTATCGTCGTAGGCCTTGAGGTGGCCGCTTCGCGGAACGCTTATTTCTCCTCACCAAGGGATCCGAACTCGTAGCGGCGCAATATTTTGCGCCCTCCCAAATAAGCGTTCTGCGCAGCAGTAAGCCCCCTATTTCTGTAACAATAAAACTGTCGCCGAAGTAGCGCTCACTTTCAACTTGCTAAGATCTTCAACTTGCTCGGCACCCAATACATCAATCGCCTTACTAAAACCGACTAAGCGTTCCGAGAAGCGGCTAAAATCAACTTCCTGCTGCGAATCATTTTGATTGAGGATCACCATTACGGTCTGTTGCTCATCATAGCGAAAGTAAACATAGACGCCATTTTCAGGGACAAATTGCATCAACTTACCCGTCTTGATGGCGCTACTCCCTTTGCGAAAGTTGGCTAAGGTCTTGACCGTTTCGAAGGCCTGTTGCTCCTGCTCTGTGCGACCTGTCCGACTAAACTTATCGGCCTTATCACCTTCCCAGCCTCCGGGAAACTCTTCTCGGACCTTGTCATGATTATTGCCATCCCAATGGTTTTTCATGAGGACTTCGGTACCGTAATAAAGCTGAGGGATACCACGGGTAGTCAATAAAAAGGTAATGCCCATCTGGTACTTGCCAAAATCCTCGCCCGCCATCGAATAAAAGCGACCTAGGTCATGATTGTCTAGAAAAACCACCTTTTTCATCGGGTCTTCATAGACAAAATCCTGCGCCAAAGTATAATAGAGGCGGGCCAAGCCTTCGGTCCAACCAAAGGGCTGGGATAGGGCATCGTTGATGGCATAATAAAGCTGAAAGTCTGTTGTCGCCGGTAAATAAGAATCGGCTTTCCAGCCATTTTTCTCTGTAAACCAAGCTTGCACCGGAATCCCATGCACCCAAGTCTCGCCAAACATGCCCAGTTGTGGGTATTCGTTGAGCACTTCCTTGGCCCAATCGGCCATGAAAGCCTGATCTGGATAGGCATAAGTATCTACTCTAAGGCCATCAAGGCCAGCGTATTCGATCCACCAAATATTATTTTGGGTCAAGTAGTTTGCCACCAGTGGATTTTTTTGATTTAGATCAGGCATATGATGATCAAACCAACCGTTTTGCATCAACTCCTTGTCTTTTTCAGAGGCGTACGGATCCATCAGCGTCGGCGCTCGATAAGAAGTAGGGGTATATTCATCCCACTGATTGACCCAAGAAGGATCGGGCAGGTCTTTGATAAACCAGTGATAGTTGCCGACATGATTGTGTACAACATCCCACACGATTTTGATCCCACGCTGGTGGCAGGCATCCACTAGGGCCTTGAAATCTTGATTGTTGCCAAATCTCGGATCGACCCGATAGTGATCCGTCATGGCGTAGCCGTGGTAGGATTCCTCCGGTTGGTTATTTTCTAGTATTGGATTGAGCCACAGAGCTGTAACGCCTAGTTCTTGAAAGTAATCTAGATGATCGGCTACGCCCTGTAAATCCCCTCCATGCCGGCCATATTGTTGGGTGCGGGAGCTTTCTGCTTGCTCCATCCCTTCGATAGCATCATTGTCTGGGTTGCCATTGGCAAAGCGATCTGGCATCAAGAGATAGATAAAGTCTTCACTTGTAACTCCCTGAATACGATTGTCTTGGGACTCTCTTGCTTTAAGCTCGTATTGAATCGCAAAGGCTTGTTCTCCCTGCTGAAAAACAATCGGAACGAGGCCGGCTTTAGCTTCATGACTGATTTGGAGATTGAGAAAGAGGTAGTTGGGATTGGCGACCCTCTGCATACTCATTAGCTGGACACCTGGATAAGTAATACTCGCCTTTTGAGTTGCGATATTGGGTCCATATACCAGCAGTTGCAAATTTTCATTGGCCATGCCTGTCCACCAAAAAGGCGGTTCTACCCTTTGTAAGTTTTGCGCTTGTAGACCGAGCGGTAAACTGCTCATTAGGAGCAATAGGGCGAGTAGTGTTCTTTCCATTTGATTGAATAAGTCCTGTAGA
Source organism: Bacteroidota bacterium (assembly GCA_038534415.1). GTDB lineage: Bacteria > Bacteroidota > Bacteroidia > J057 > J057 > JBCAWW01. The sequence continues at coordinate 3,095 of JBCAWW010000470.1, forward strand.
TTTATGAATCTATATATTCCTTTCCAAATTAGGTTTAATCGCTCCACTTTATAAAATGACACCCAAAAAGGCTCAAAGACAGCCCTTTTGACCAAAGGTTGCAGCTAAAAGTGTCATACAATAAGTCCGTTTCGCCATTCGTAAATAGGGGGTAATTACACCAAAATACACACAGATCGATAAAACGCTACTTAACACCCTCCGCTCGTCGGAGAACGAAAATTGCAAATTCAATCGTTTGGTCTCACCAAATCTTAATCGACCAGACACAATGCTAAACCTATGAGTAGCCGCAAACTTCTGCTTTTCTTTTTTTGCGTGGTCAGCTTGAGTCTCAATGCGCAAGACCAACTTGGCCTAAGACTCGAAAACTATTCCGGTATCAATGCCATTGGCCTCAATCCCGCTGCCCAAGTCGGCAGTCCCTTACGATGGGACCTACAACTTGGCGGAGGAGGCCTCTTCTTCGATAATAATTATGCTTATTTCCGCAATACCAATATGCAATCAGCGATTGGTAATTTGGGCAATATCAGCATCGCGCCTAGTTTGAACCCGGAGCCAGTGCCCGCCAATAGCCTGGTGATGGACTTCTTTCAATCAGACAAAAGACATGTTGGCTACGCCAATGCGGTGATCTTAGGCCCTGCCTTTGGCTTGAACCTCGGCGATCAGAGCTTTGGGGTTTATACCAAGTTGCGGGCCGCAGCGGGGGCAAGGCGTGTGCCTTCGGCCTTGGGCTATTATAGTCTTACCCAATTAGATGATTTCCAACAATTGAGTTTGACACCTTTTCAGGCCGCTGGGATGGTCTGGGGCGAACTGGGCTTCAATTATGCCCGCAAAGTCAATGACCAACTTAGTGTTGGCGGTACGATCAAATACCTACAAGGCTATGAAGGGGTGATGCTGCGCAATCATAAGACGACTGAGGTGCAGTCTCTCGGTGGAGATGCGGTCAGCGTGGACAATTTTGACTATACCTTTGCCTTTGCCACCGATGCTTTGCAACAAAATAATGCGACCCTAGGGCAACTCATGAATTCTCAGGGGATGGGCTTAGGCCTTGACCTTGGGGCCACCTATCAATTCAATGACCAACTTAAAGTAGCTGCTTCTTTGATGGATATTGGCTTTGTCAATTTTGGGCTCAATACTCAATTTAACCGCTTTGAATCAAGAGATACTTTTCAAATTACTGCCGCCGAGCAAGCTGAGGTAGGAGGCTTGTTGGATGGGGTTGAGTTTCTAAATTCTAAAGTGATTGCGCGCAACCATAGTTCAAAGCAATCGGAGCGTTTTGCCATGTGGATTCCCGCCGCTCTTACGCTGCAAGCCGATTATAACTTTGGTGAAAACTTCTTTGTCAATACCACCATCATTCGTCGTCTGCCTACGCCGGGAGTAGGGGTGAGACGGGCTAATTTGATGGCCATTACGCCGCGTTATGAGTCCCAGTGGTTTGGTTTTTCGACCCCATTGGTATGGTATGATGATCGCGATTTGCGCTTTGGTATGGCGGTGCGTATGGGGCCACTTACGGTCGGGAGTGATAATTTGAGCGGTTTTTTCCGCCAGTCAGAGTTTAGCGGGGGTGATATATATGCTTCCCTGCGGGTAACGCCTTTCAATGTAGACATCAATCGTCGAGGAGGCTTTGGCACGGGACGCGGAAGAGGGTATAAGCCGCCCAAGCGTAATGGCAAGCGTAAGGAGCCGGGATGCTATAAGCCAAAACGATAGGGCAGGGATTACCGCTTCGCGGAACGCTTGCTTTGGACGGCGCGAAAATTTGCGCCGCTACCAGCTTGAATCACTTCAGGTGGCGAAATGAGCGTTCTGCGAAGCGGTAAAAAAGCACTAAACACTCATCAAAAATCAAAC
>JBCAWW010000471.1:0-4963 GCA_038534415.1 Bacteroidota bacterium
TATTCACTTTCGGTTAAACCGGAGCGGAACTCTTTTTCGTTCCCAATCCTCACTATTGTTAATATAAAATTTATGCGAGTGAATTATCCTTCTAGCCTCAGATTGGCAGTACTATTTCTATTGCTCTCCATGAGGGGGATGCTATTGGCCCAAAATGCATTAGACTTTGATGGCACCAACGATGTGGTGCAGACCAATTATGGTGGAATCCTAGGCGCTGCAAACCGTACTTTTGAAGCCTGGGTGAACGTAAGCCCTACTGCAACCGCCAATACGGCGATTTTGGATTATGGCCTAAATGCAGTCGGATCTAGAAACACCTTCCTAGTTAACCCCAACAACCAATTGGTTTTTATTTCTGGTGGCACCAATGCCAATATCTCCTCTTCTGTCAATGCTGTACCTTCGGGCCAATGGGCCCATGTCGCCTTCGTCATGAACAATAGCACTGGCTTTTTGTATGTCAATGGTATTCAGGTAGGTACCGGCTCCCTAACCACTGTCAACACCCCAGGCGGCAATGCAAATATGACGATCGGTCAACGAGTTGCGGGTGGCAATATCCCCTTTAAAGGAGCAATCGACGAAGTCAGAGTATGGAGTGTCGCTAGGTCTCAGACTGAGATCCAAAGCAATATGAATGCAGAGTTCTGTGCCATACCGGCTGGCTTGGAGGCCTACTACCAGTTCAATGAAGGAGTCGCAGCTGGCACCAATACCGGCCTTACTAGCTTAGTTGATCTATCAGGCAATGGCTACAATGGTACCCTCAACAATTTTTCTCTAAGTGGCACTACCTCCAATTGGGTCACTGGATCAGGCATTAGTCAGGGGATTGGTACTACTGCTACCTTAATCGTTTCTTCTTGTGGAAACTATGTCAGTCCCTCGGGCAATTATACCTGGAATGTCGCTGGCACTTATGCTGACACCATAAGTAATAATGCAGGCTGCGATAGTGTCCTTACCATCAATTTGAGTATTGAATCTCCTACTTTTGGGACTTTGATGCCTGCGGTCTGTGATAGCTTTCAAGCCCCCAGCGGTGCAGCCGTTTGGACTAGTTCTGGGATGTATAGCGATACCATCACCAATGTGGCGGGCTGCGATAGTATCATTGCGATCGATCTGACGATCCTTTCGAGTACTGCTTCAAGTATTGGGGTGGTCAGTTGTGAGTCTTATGTCTCGCCTAGTGGTTCGCAAACTTGGACATCTACTGGGATCTATACTGACGTCATTCCCAATAGCATTGGCTGCGATAGTGTTATTACCGTAAACCTGACCATTGCCTCCAGCACTTCTGAAACGATATTTTTGACTGCCTGTGATTCGGTAGTTAGCCCGAGTGGCAATTATGTTTGGTTTTCCTCGGGTTCTTTTCTCGATACTTTGACCAATACAGCGGGTTGCGATAGCGTCCTTATTGTAGGGGTACAGATTGACAATTCTAGCAGCAGTACTCTCACCGCTTCTGCCTGTGATGCTTATACCAGCCCGAGTGGCAATTTCGTTTGGACTAGTTCTGGGACTTATCTCGATACCTTATTGCAAGGCAATGATTGCCCAGAATATGTGACGGTCAATCTCAGCATCACTGATATTGATACCACCGTCACCCAAAGTGGTAGAACCTTGATGGCGCAACTGCCAGGACTCGCCTTTCAATGGCTGGACTGTAGCAATGGATATGCGGTAATCCCTGGAGCCACCAACTTTGACTATACGCCGGTAGATCCAGGGACTTTTGCGTTGCAAATCACTCAAAATGGCTGTACAGATACTTCTGGTTGTCATACCATCAGCAGCGGATTGTCTATCTCCTCTCCATTTCCGTCTAACATCTCACTTTACCCCAATCCGGGCCAAGAAGCGTTTATGATAGATATCGGAGCGAGCTATCCTGAGCTTTCTTTAGAGGTCTGGAACTTAGCGGGGCAACAGCTTTATGTGGAGCATTTTCGTCATCAACAAACAATTTCTGTTTCGATGACCAATATGGCCAAGGGACTTTATCTGCTAAGATTGCGCACACCAACGTATTCCACTGTATTGAAATGGCAAAAGGAGTAGGCTTACTTAGCGATATTTAGTTAGCGATATTGCTTCGCAGAACGCTTGTCTCGGGATCGCTACAAGGTGCCAGGAGCCTTGATTGTCGTCCTGAGCCCCGTCTAAGAATCTATATCGTTTTTTTACTGCTGCGCAGAACGCTTATTAGCGAGAGAAGCGTTCTGCGCAGCGGTAAAAAAACAAAAAAACTGCTCAAATCTGATTCTCTGTGAGATTGAGATAGGGTTCCAAAAAGCTTTGTACCTGCTCCGCCAACAGTCCCACCCTAACATCTAATCCTCCCTCGCGCATAATTTCGATACCTCGGCCTTGATTTCTTGGGTCCGGATCGAGAATGGCGATATGCACTACCTTGGGTTTGCGGGGCACCAAGCTTTTGGCGCAAGAAGGAGTACGGCCCTGAAAAGAGCAGGGTTCCAAAGTGACAAATACCTCACAGTCAGACAGATCGCCTTCAATCTTGGCCAGGGCACTTGCTTCTGCATGAGGCTGTCCTGGGGGTAAGGTATAAGCCTTTGCCACGATTTTGCCCTCCCTAACGATGATGCATCCAACGGGCGGATTGGGCAAACAATGAGGTAAAGCGAGTCTGCTTTCAGCAAGGGCGGCTTGCATAAAAAAGCTTTTCTGTGCGGTATTTAAGGTCATAAAAGTGCGAGTATGTTGTAGGCACTATGCTTACCATTTAGGCGCTTAGTACTAACATACGGAAAAGGAGAAAAGTTGGATTTTCTCGCAAAAATAATCTTACTTTTTTGTAAGGTGTTAAACATTTTAATATGTAAATATTTCATCTTCAACAACTCACAACCCGAAAATGACCGTCCAGCCATCTCGTGATTAAATACCAGATTTCGTAATTATTTTTCGCGTGAATCTTACTAGACTTTTTCAACTGGTTAATACGGTATTTACACATGTGGCTGACACAATTTAAGCAGAAACCACTGCTGCTCGTTCTTATTTTTATCGCTTTATCTGCTTTTACACCTTTATTCTTACCTCCTCCGGGACTGACTAGTCCGGAGCAAATTGGACCATTTCTCAACAATACGCTGCCAGATAGGACTCCTGGCAATGGGGGAGCGGTGAGCTGGGGCATTTCGCCCGTTTATCCCAATCTGTTTTTTGACGATCCTTTGGTAATCATCCCAGATGAGCGTGCCAACAAAATCTTTGTAGGTTCTCGAGATGGGGTTCTGGAGGTTTTTGACGACACGCCCAATGTGAGTACAAAGCAAACGGTTGTCGATCTACGCACTCAGGTCGCAGAGGTATGGGATGCTGGCTTTTTGGGCATGTCGCTTCACCCTGATTTTGGGTTAGCGGGTTCCCCGAACGCCAATTATGTGTATCTCTATTATACCGCCAAGGGTGTAAATGGCCAAAATGGTCCATTTGCCTGCTCTAGCGGCTGTTTTACTTGTTTTGACAATCCCAATTGGTACGGTAGCTATTTGCGACTTTCGCGCTTTACGCTCGATCCCAACAATTATACGATTGATCCCAATACTGAATTGCGGATGATCAATATCCGTCAATACAATGGTACCCACCGCGGTGGGGGGATGGTATTTGGCGATGATGGCTTTTTATACCTAACCATCGGGGACCAAGCGAGAAATACGGGTGCGCTCAATATTGTCAACAATTTTGAAGGCGGTGTCATCCGTATTGATGTCGATCAGCAAGGTGGTAATGTGAGCCATGCGCCAAGACGCAAAATGGGCGTTGAAACTGGACTTGCTGATGAGTTTACTGGCGTAGGCTATTTCGTACCGAATTCCAATCCATGGCAAGCAGCTGACAACAGCATGTTTGAGGAATTTTATACCGTAGGGCATCGTAGTCCACACCGTATGACCAAGGACCGTGGTACTGGTGACATCTTTATCGGTGAAGTCGGCGGCGGGCAAAGAGAAGAAATCAATGTCGTAGAAAGTGGCCGCAACTATGGTTGGCCAATCTTTGAAGGCAATCTCGGCCCCACCAATCGCTGTAATTCGGGTACCACTATCAACTTTGGTACTTATAAACCACCTTTGACTGACTTTCTCCGTAGTGAGGCCAATGCCTTGATCGGAGGTTATGTATACAGGGGTTCGCTTTACCCCAATATCACCGGACAATATATCTGCGGTGGTTATTCTCAAAATCGCATTTTTAGTGTGGATCCAGCTACGGGCAACAAAACCGTATTGACCAGCTTTACGCCGGGTGGATTGATCACTTTTGGCGAAGACAACGATGGTGAGCTATTGATGGGTCGCCAAAATGGAAATACCAATCTATATACGCTCAATGGTACAGGCATCGGGGCACCTGCTCCGACATTGCTGTCCCAGCTAGATGCCTTCTCTGATTTGACCAATCTTACGCCTAAGCAAGGGGTACTGCCTTATGATATGATCGAAGATTTTTGGTCAGACGGAGCCGAGAAATCTCGTTGGATCGCGATCCCTAATGATGGGACACACGATACTGCTGACGAGCAAATTCAGTTTTCAGAAAACGGCAACTGGACGTTCCCCAAAGGGGCTGTCCTCATCAAACACTTCGAATTGTTTGGTAAGCGTTTGGAAACTCGTTTTGAAGTACACGGCATAGATGGCACCTACTATTATCTCACTTACAAATGGAACGACCAAGGTACTGACGCAAGCCTCCTTACTGGCGGCCTCGACGAGACCGTAACAGTTGGTGGACAAAGTCAAGTATGGCATTATCCGAGTACGAGTGAGTGTTTAAATTGCCACCAATCAGCCAGCGGCTTTGTATTGGGAGCCAAAACACGCTATCTCAATCGGGATATCGTTTATCCACAAACAGGTCTCAGCGCCAATCAATTGGTTACCCTAAGTCATATTGGTATCCTAGATCAGACGATTAC
>JBCAWW010000472.1:0-4946 GCA_038534415.1 Bacteroidota bacterium
CAGATTTTTTGCTAATGGCAGTATGAGAGTTAGACTTAAGATCAAGACTACACTCATCAGGCCTAGTTGTCCCCAATTTATGCCACCAAGACTTCCCAAAGTCCAAAAAGTAAGACTTCTGAGTTGGGCATCATCTGCCATATAGGTCAAAAGTCCGATACCCGCTCCAGCCAAGGCATTGATGGCGATCCCTCCCAACAACATAGTAGATACATGAATTTTACCATGAGCGCGTGCTAGCGAAAAAATCAAATAAATACTCCCAACTGCTCCGACAAATGAGGCAAACGGCAAGACTGCAATCCCTAAACTTTCTTGCCATTGCAGGAGATAAGGGCCGAGTAAAACAATCGCAAAAGAGGTGGTTAGCGCAGCACTGCTAGAGACCCCCAAAATTGAAGGGTCAGCTAATGGATTGCGAAATAAACCTTGCATTGCGGCACCGCATAAAGCAAGGGCAGCTCCAGCGACTAAACTCATCAATACCCGAGGCAAACGGATATTCCAGATAATGGCTTCGGTTTGTGGGCTAAACTCAATCCCAAGGGGCAGAGAAAGGCGATTAGCAATAACAGAGATAATCTCTGCACTGCTGATATTAGCAGCGCCTATACTACTACTACAAATAGTAGATATAGGCACCACTACTAACAAAACTAACAATATGAATTTTGATCTTTTCAAATTTCAGGTGCCTCTTCGGTCATTATTCCTTTTAGTAGCTGGTTCAGTTCATAAACCGCTTGTCCAAGGCGAGGGCCAAAACCGGTCAATAGCTGGCCATCCATGGCAATAAACCGCCGATGCTTTCCAGCATTAGTTTCTTTGACCCCAGGCAGGTCAAGCAAGCCTTCGGCACCGGCTAGGCTATTGAGCCCACTCTCAAAAAGTAATATTACATCTGGGTTGGCTTGGACCAATATTTCGCTGGACAAGGGCTTAAACCCTTCAAAATCAAGATCAACATTTTGCCCGCCTGCTAGTAATATAGTTTCCTGTACTTGGGTTTCTTTACCCGCGACCGAAAGACTACCAGCACCCCTTGCGTACACAAATAGCACTTTAGGAGCTTCTGGTATTTGCTCGACCTCAGCTAAATCCTTATCAATTTGATCGATGAGACGAGTTTTTAGCACAGGGTTTTGAAGGCTATCGCTGAGTTGGGCAATGAGTTCTCTAGTACCGTCTAACGTATAAGTTTGATCAAAAAACCAAAACTTTGCCCCGCTAGCTTTGATTTGATTATAAACCTCAGGTTTTAGATCCCCCGTCTTAGCGATAATCAGATCCGGATCGAGAGCTACTACGCCTTCGGCAGGGATTTTTCGATTATAACCGAGTTTGGGTAAAGACTGTATGCTATCAGGGTAATTACTGGTAATATCCAGTCCTACTAAATTTCCGGCTAAGCCTGCCTCACAAAGTATCTCTGTCAAGGCACCATTTACTGAAATGATACGGGTTTCCTCTCCAATGGCATAACTGCCTAAATCAGCCTTTTGTGGTTGGCAAGAAACCAACCACAAAAAAAGACTGATACTAAGTATTGATACAGGGTTTAGTCGTTTTAAGCTCATTTTGTTTCTTTGATTATTTGTCGATAACGACAACTAGGGCTGCACTACACGGGTACTGAGCTGACCGCCAACATAGTTGAGACGAAGGAAGTAAACGCCACTAGCTAATTGAGGCACACGAACTGGATATTGATTCAGCCCAGGAAGCAATTGCACAGCTTCACGCATGAGCGTTCTGCCTTGCAAGTCTACCAAAGTAATCTCTGCATTAGGATCTGATTTAGCATAGTCAAGGACAATGGACAAGTCGTTCCCGTTTAGGGGATTGGGATAAGCCGAGAAATAAGGCTTTGCCTCTAGATCATCAATGCTCGTCGAGGTGATTTGTGTCTTCTCAAAGATGTAATTACCATTGCTACTGCCTCCAAAACCCGTAAAGACTAGTTTCCAGATCGTCTCGTCTTTGGCTTTCACGAAGTAGACCAAACTATCTGCGATCTGCCAACCAGCTTGGAAATCAAAACTCTTCCAATCCCAACCAATTTCGTTTATATCGGACACAAAACTATGACTAGGATAATCATCATAGCTTAGCGGATCATTGACTGGATAAGCCTTGATTGCTTCCACGCCGCTATTGAGTAATACCCCACTCACCCCATAAGGCACTGGTATAAAATCTATATAGCGGGTAAATAGAAGATCCCAATCCGTGTTGTTTGGTTCTGGATCACTACTGCTGTGGGTCGTTAGGTTATAGTAGGCGAAGTTTTTGTTTTCAAAATCAGTTTTGGCAATGGAATGAGTCATATCCATCATACCATCAAGCGATGCATGTCTAAAGGTATAGACACCGGAAGCCAAATCATTGATCCACAATTTTTGGATGCTACCATCTGGCATCTTTATTACAAAAAGGCTATCCCCCGTAACAAAATGCGTAATAAAGCTATAGGTACCCCATCCGAGATCTACATCATCTGCAGGGTCAATACCTGCATTGAAGGCACCTTTGGCCCATGAGGCAGGATCGTTGTGATAAGGACTCCAACCACCCATTCCCATGGTGTCGACAGTAGCCCAGTTAGCAGTATCACCATTGGGATATAGGTAAACTTCTATTCCTTTAGCGGTATTGGCTAAAATAGAAGCACTAAACCCGGTAATCGAAAAAGCAATGTCCCAATCCGCTTGCGTAGCACGCGCTTGCTCATCATTTGCTAAACTATACCATACTTGATCGGTATAGCCAGGATTGGTAGAGATAGTATCTATTACAGTTTGCCCAACCAGAGTGTTACTTAGGATGAAGAGGCTAACTATAGTGTAAAATAATCTTTTCATTAGGCTTATTTTTATTTGGACTAATTCTAAATAGTGCTCAAAATTCACACATATATATGAATACTGCAATACCTAAGCTTAGGCATTTTGTACCTCAAGACTACTTAATATTAGGTATATCAATGGATTGAGTTTGAAGCTTAACCGTAGTTATTCACAGTTCAAAGTAAAGCATGAGAGAGGGTAGCGGGGCTCTCCCAGTACGTGATTATAGCCCCCTGACTATTTTAGGCCAGAGGTAGTATTCGGCTGGTTTTTTTTTGTCACCGCTGCGCGGAACGCTCATCTCTATTAGGCGCATAACCAAAGCTCAAAACTGGACCTTCCAAGCCAAAACTGGAAATAGTCCAGAACCTAATTGTGTCCCTACCACTCCACGATCTCTATCAAAAAACTCTCCTAAGACGGGTCTTTGATTGAGCAAATTTTTGACCTGCAGAGACAATTGGGAACTACGGTTAGCCTTATTTTTTTGGTATACAATCGATGCATCAAGAATCAGCAGCGGATCTTGCACCTGAGAATTTGGATTGGCATAGTCTGCCACATAACGTCCTATTGCGATGGCACTAGGAAGATCAATGGTTGTATAATACTGAGCGCCACTATAAGTAGCTGCCAAATTAAGGTTGAATAAGTTGGCTTTGCCTTTTTTACGACCGACTTGCCACTCTTTACCGATGACCCCATTTGCGACAATGCCAGCATTGTATTGAGATGGGCGTTCGATACCATCGTTAGCCACAAAAGTGGCATCAAATAATGAACCGTTCGCTAATAAATAATAGCCATCAGTAAAGGAGCGCTCTAAGGCAAATTCAATCCCCATATTACGTCCTGTTCCTCCATTGTTTAGGTCAAAGGTTTCAAACCTAAAGTCCAAAGCTGCGACGCGTGAAATGGGCAGCTCTTCTCCCACCACCAGATTAAATTGTGATTGATAATATGCCTCTAAGCCAATACGAAACCCCTCGTTGATCTGCCAGCGATAGCCCAAAACAAGGTGGTGTGATTTATTAAAAAGTAAGTCAGCATTATAGCGGTTCAAATTCCCACTCATATCTCTCCTCGCGACTACATAGGTAAAAAAGGGCTCCATTTGACTATGCAGACCGTAACCAAAGGCTAAAGATTGATTGCGAGATAGCTGCCAGCGAAGGCCGAACCTCGGTTCAACTGATACCTCGCCTGTAAAAGGAAAATACATCAAATGTACTCCTGCATTGAAACGCCATTTTTCATTTAGCATGAATTGAGAACGCGAATAAGCCTGTAGCAAAAAGCCCTGTCCATCCCCTTGTCGTAAGGTGTCTGTGAGCATCGTACCTAAGCCGGTTCCTGGCTCTACCTCTACACCCTGTATAAAAAACACATTACTCCTCAAGCCATGTAAAATCAAACCAGTGCGATTTTGATGCCTAGCATTGAATTTGTGATTGACGTAAGTGGACGAGGTCAAACGGAAGTCCTTATCTAAAGCTCGACGAGTGGTATCAGCCGTAATGAGATCTCTATTTTGATAAAATCTCTCTTGATAAGATCTGATGCCCGTACCGACTAATACTGATTTGAAATAGGTATTCTCACTAAGCGGCATAAAATAGCTTATACCTGCAGTGCCGGTTAGGTTATGGTTGAGACGGCCAAAATTAGCGCCTACCTGTTGATCCCATATCGTGGTATCAAGAATAGGCGTAAACTCAATTGAACTCAAGCCCCCTAGCCCAAACACATCCAAACTCGCGTTTTTGGGTAGCTTAAAATGTAGTTTGAAAGAAACATCTTGAAAAGTAGGAATCGCCCCTAAATTGAGAAATCGGTCCAATATCCCTGTGGTTGAATAACGATAATTGATCAAATAAGAAGCATTACCTGACTTAGAAAGTGGCCCCTCTGTAGAAGCATCTACCCCTAGAAAACCAAGCTGAATAGAATGCTCTCTTTTTCGAGTGTTACCATTACGAAAGCGCGCATCAAATACACTTCGGCAGCGGCAGTTCCCGGAACTCGCGCCAGTTTTCCTGTGCAATGCGGTAGTCGTTCCCGGCCAGCCACGGCTCAAACCCGAGTTCCTCCGGGTCTACG
>JBCAWW010000473.1:0-4943 GCA_038534415.1 Bacteroidota bacterium
TTTGGCGTTTCTTGGACAGTAGCAGGCAGCAAAGACATTACCCTTAGCGTCGAAGAGCTAGGTTGTGTGAGTCCGGTATTCACGCAAAGCGTAACGGTCAATCAAGTGCCGACGGCAGATTTTAGCGTTCCGCAAAGCGTATGTGAAGGAGATCTCGGCCAAATAGCCTATACCGGCAACGCTACCCTCAATGCGGCTTATACTTGGAATTTTGACGGTGGCCAAATTATCAGTGGTGCCGGCGGAGGTCCCTTTGTGCTGCAATGGCTAACCCCTGGAATAAAAACCGTTTGTCTACAAGTAGAAGAAAACGGCTGTATCTCCAACCTTAATTGCCAGACGATCAATGTATTGGCACAACCCAATGCGAGTATTGATCAAGTCGGCGATCAATGTTTTGCAGGCAACAGCTTTAACTTCCTCTACAATGGGGAAACCAATGTTACTACCTATGCCTGGAGCTTTGGGGCTGATGCAGTGCCTGCAACGAGTACTTCCTCTACTCCAACAGCGGTCAACTATCTCAATCCAGGTATCAAAACCGTTAGTGTGGTAGTCAGTCGCAACGGATGTATCAGTGATACAGCCCAAATAAGCTTCGAGGTCATTCCTGATCCTACGGCTGATTTTACGGCCTCAACTACTACCAGCTGTATCAGTGATTGTATTACCTATACTTATACCGGTGTCGCTCCCGGCCCTCAGACCACTTATACTTGGGACTTTGGTGCTGGTGCTATACCGGCGACTTCGTCTCAACAGAGTCCGCCATGTGTGAGCTATACCAGTGGTGGTAGCAAAACTGTAAGCCTAATAGTCAACTATCGTGGTTGCCAAGATGTAATGGTGCAAAACATCACCATCAATCCTGGTCCAACCGTCAATGCTGGCGCAGACGTAGAATTTTGTGATGGAGAAGGAGGGGCCCAAATCAATGCGACCGTTACCGGCGGCAATGGTACCTTATATTATAATTGGTGGTGTGAAGATCCTACTGGAGCTGCTTGTGGTCTTTCGTCCAATGTGATTGAAGATCCTATCGCCAATCCATTAGTAACGCCATTCGCCCCAGATAGTATGACTTATTATTTCCAAGTAACGGATATCAATGGTTGCGTCAGCAATATTGACTCTGTCTTGGTGATCGTCAAGGCCAAGCCTAAAATGGACGCAGGGCCTGATGTAAATATTTGTGCTGAAGGACCTGGTGCATTCCTAAACGGTGGTTTAGCCCCTGACAATCAAGCACCACTGCCGATTAGCTACCAATGGACTCCGGCTGATGGGCTCAACGACGCCAATGTTGCCAATCCATTTGCTAGGCCTGACACGACCACGATCTATACCCTCCAAGGTGTCTCCGTCAATGGTTGTAGCAGTGCCGTTACGACTTTAGATACCCTGAGTACCGTTACTGTTACGGTGGATGAGCTTCCGATTGCGGAGGCTGGTAGGGATACCGCGATCTGCCTCTTGGATTCGGTACAATTGCAAGGCTCAGCGAGTGCTAGCGGCCCCAATTATACTTATACTTGGACGCCTGCGCTTGCCGGTACGATTGATGATCCCAACATCCCAAGTCCAACCGTCAAGCCAAACTTTACGACGACCTATTATCTCGTGGTGAGTTCTAGAGGTTGTGATAGTCAGGCCGACTCAATTACCGTTAGCGTAGACAACCAGCCTACTCTTTCTCCCGGAATTGACGAGTCTGTTTGTCAGGGAGATTCAGTCCGCCTAGATGGTAATGCAAACGGTGATCCAGCGGGCAATCTTTATACCTATCAATGGAGCCCATCTGCTTCTTTAAATGATCCGACTTTAGCTAAACCACTGGCTGCGCCTAAGCAAACGACCACATATACCCTGATCGCCACCTCTGAAAATGGAGCCTGTGCCTCTGATCCAGAACAAATTACTGTAACCGTAGAATCTACCCCGGTAGTCTTCACGCTGAGCCCAGACACGATCATTTGTGAAGGTTCTGAAATTAAGCTTTCGGCTGATCATGGCTTCAAGACTCCCCCCAGCAATCCTGTAAGTTATGCTTGGACCCCTAACGATGCGTCTATCCAAAGTAGTCCGTTTTTACCTTCGGTAAACGTTAAGCCGAGCAGTACTACCTTATATACGGTTAGCGTGAGCGCCCCTAGTGGCTGTGCGACCAGCGCTGAGATTTTGGTAACAGTCAATCCTGAGGTGATAGCAATCGTATCAGCAGATACCAATCGTTATTGTGAAGGCACTTCTACTCAATTGCATGTGAGTGGTGGCCTTGGTAATGCAAGTTTTCAATGGATCCCCGCTACAGGCCTAGATGATCCTACAAGCACCGATCCGATTGCGAGCCCAAGTGTCAGTACTACTTATCAAGTAATAGTCAGCGAAGGCGTCTGTGTCGATTCTGCCAGTCTGGAAATCACCATCAATCCTGCGCCTGTAGTAGATTACTTCGCCTCCCAATCTACGGGCTGTGAGGGCTTAGAAGTGAGCTTCATGGAAAATAGCAGCAATGGTGTTAATTATCTCTGGGACTTTGGAGACGGTAGTCCCGTCAACAATGAAGCAAATCCTACTCACCTATATCCTGAACCGGGTCAGTATACCGTAAACCTCACCGTAGTCGGAGCGGGTGGCTGTGAAACGAGTCTTAGCAAAACGATCGTTGATATTTCCGAAAGCGGGATAGCCGACTTTAGTTCTACGCCAGACTTTAGTGAGAATCTGGCCTTGCCGAACGCTGAAGTCCAGTTTACCGATCTCTCAAGCAATGGTGTGAGCTGGTATTGGGATTTTGGGGATGGCACAATCTCCGACAAACAAAACCCTGTACATCGTTATAAGGGAGAAGGAGAGTATGCTGTTAGTCTTACCGTTACCGACCAAAATGGTTGTGTGAGTTCCATCCAATATGGGCCTTATATTGTGATCAGTCCCGATCTGATGATTCCCAATATCTTGACGCCAAATGATGATGGTGTCAATGATGTGTTCATGATCCAATATGCGGGTAATGCGAGCTTTAATCTTGAGATTTTTGATCGATGGGGTCGTAGTTTCTTTAGCAGCGACTCCCCCCAAGATGGTTGGGCCGGTAATGATTCACAAGGTGGTAAAGCGGTGGAAGGAGTCTACTTTTACAGTCTCAAAATTGGCGACAAAGTTTATCGCGGCGACATCAGCTTGATGCGATAACGACTGATAATATCAAAAATGAAGCGGAAGTGCTGGTGAAAGCGCTTCCGCTTTTTTATATTAAGCTATACACAATAGGCCAAATATGTCTTACTCCAATCCTTTAGCTGCTTATCTCGCAGGGAATCCTACCCCTGGTCAACGCAAAGTAGTCGAACATTGGGCTAGCTCACATCCTGACAACAAATCCTTGCTGCAAAGCCTTTCCCAAAGTTGGAAGGATAACAGCTTAAAACTGGAAGAATTGCCAGATATCGAGATTGAAATTGAGTCCGAAGAGGGTCTTGTTGAAGATTGAAACTTAATTGTTTCTCAGATCCATTAACACTTCTTTGCCATAATCATCACTTGCAAGCAATTGGATGATATTGGCTGCGACGGTTTGCGGGTCTACCAAATCGCCATTTTCTTTTAGCTCAACAAAACGTTGGAGCATAGGGAACTGATCTTCCGTTTTGGTACGGATGAGATCTTGCATCTTAGTGTCCACAACACCAGGGGCCAAAGCCAATACTTTGATCGGGTGCTCTTGGCCTTGCTGCTCTTCAGCCAAAACTTGCGCATGCATATCAAAGCCTGCTTTAGAAGAGCAGTACATATTCCAAGAAATGTAAGGATTACGGGCAGCGCCAGTAGAGATGTTGAGGATCTTCTTGGGCAAGGGCCAATCTTGAAATCGCTGTACAAATTGCTCCGTGATCAAGACGGGTGTAACCAAATTGACTACGAGTCCTTTTTCGAGGGTTTTTAAGTCATTGCCCGAACCAATTTTGCCAATTGGCTCTAGCAAGCCCGCGTTGTGGACCAGGGTCAAAGAATGGATCTTTTCCTGCTTTATTTTTTGAAATAAACCATTCAAATAGTTAACCGAAGCTTGAGCCTTACTAAGATCTAGCTTATGGTCGACTAGTCGAACGCCATTGTCGGCGGCTAGGCGTTGCAACTGATCGTTCCCGGAACGGGAAAAGCAATGAATCTCATTATCTCCCTTTAATAGGGCCTCAGCTAAAGCAGCACCGATACCTCTTGAGGTACCCGTAATAAAATATATATGCTTTTTCATGAACGATTGAATGATAGTCGTTTTCCTTGTCCAGCGGCCCCAAATTCCCCTTCATTATATACAGAATAGCCATTTACCCAAGTCCTGAGCACCTGAGACTGGAAGGTCTGGCCCTCCAAAGGGGACCAACCACATTTATACAACACATTGGAACGATCAACCGTCCAAGGGCGATTTAAATCTACCAAAACAATATCGGCAAAGTAGCCTTCTCTCAGATAGCCGCGTTCGACGATGTCGAAACAAATAGCAGGATCGTGGACCATCTTTTGGACTAAATGCTCCAGCGTAAATACTCCTTGATGCACCATCTCCAAACCGGTAACCAATGCATGTTGCACCAATGGAGCCCCTGAAGGAGCCTTGGTATAGGGATTGTCCTTTTCTTCGAGAGTGTGAGGAGCGTGATCAGTAGCCATGATATCAATCCGTCCATCGATCACCGCTGCACGGATGGCTTCACGATCACTAGCAGATTTTACGGCCGGATTCCATTTGATGAATTTACCCTTATGCGCATAATCCTCATCCGTAAACCAAAGGTGATGAATACAGGCTTCGGCCGTGATTCTTTTTTGGGCTAGCGGTATATCGTTACGAAATAGTTCCAGCTCTTTGGCAGTAGAGATATGCAGGATATGTAATCTGGTATCATGCTTTTTGGCTAATTCAACCGCGAGGGAAG
>JBCAWW010000474.1:0-4940 GCA_038534415.1 Bacteroidota bacterium
CCCATGCCAGGCAAATCAAAGCCCCGTAGAGACGCAATATTTTGCGTCTAATGATGTTTCACCGCCGCGCGGAACGATGGTCTCCCATGCTAGGCAAAAGCCATCTCAAAATCCTTGATTGGGATGCTAAATGAGACGCAAGATGTTGCGTCTCTACCGCTTACTACGATCGGAGGGAAGCGTTCTGCGAAGCAGTAAAGCCCTGATCAATTGTTGTTTTGCTGATCTGTCTCCCATGCCTGGCAAATCAAAGCTCCGTAGAGACGCAAAATTTTGCGTCTAAATGAGGATTCACCGCTGCGCGGAACGATTCCCTCCCTTGCTAAGCAAAAGCTATCTCAAAATCCTTGATTGGGATGCTAAATGAGACGCAAGATGTTGCGTCTCTACCGCTTGCTACGATCGGAGGGAAGTGTTCTGCGAAGCAGTAAAGCCCTGATCAATTGTTGTTTTGCTGATCTGCCTCCCATGCCAGGCAAATCAAAACCCCGTAGAGACGCAAAATTTTGCGTCTAAATGAGGAATCACCGCTGCGCGGAACGATGCTTCCGCTAAGCATTTATCATATACCTGAGCTATTGACACAAATGCTTGCGCTATTGACACAATGCTGTGCAGCCCTACTTTACAAATCTGCGAGCGAGCCCTCGATCCGTCCCAATCCACCAATCGGTTTCGCTGACGATCAATACCTCTAGGATATTATTGCTGGGAAGACCATCGGTGAGATCATAAAAATTGATCAGGACATCGTCTGGTGTATCGAGTCCGCTGATCACATTAAGGCCTTTGTCTGTACCAAGCCATAGGCGATTACGCTCATCAAATAAGATCGTATGGATCGTATTGCTTAAGGCGCCTTCATTTTGTCCAAATTGATATATTTGCTGGCCATTGAGGTAGATCAAGGCGCCGGCACCTTGGGTGGCTACCCAAACTTGTCCATTCGGATTTTGAGTGATAGCACTAGGGATTGCCCCCAAGTCCTCAGAACGCCAAATACCCGTTTCTCTAATGTGAACTTGCCCATCTTCAGCGCCTACCCAAAGGCGTCCGTTTTCTTCTTCAAAGACAAAAGTGATGGCATATTGCGGGTCATTCGGGCTCTCTACTTCGTAGAACGCTTCCCCTTTATAATGCCAGAGCTGAGCGTTCTGCGAAGCAGCCCATAAACCTCCCTCAGGATCTACCGCTACAATGTTGACAGAATCTGGCCCCAAAAGGGCTTCCCAATAGCCTCGCCAAACACTTACTCCATATTGAGAAGCGAGATAAAGGCTGTCCTCCCAAACGAGCAAGTCATAGGTACTGACCCAAGGCGCGAGATTAAATGGCCGGTCGAGTTGATTCCATTCCTGTCCGTCCCATAGACTGAGGCCATTAGGAGTTGCGATCCAGATTTTGGCATCTTGGTCGCGTCCGATGGCGTTGATTTGGTTGTCCATGAGCTCGCCTGTGGCAGTAGTGTAGGTTTCCCAAAGGAGTTGACCAGCAGGCTCTGGGCAGCATTTGGGTGGGAGCTTCCCGGTTTCACATGCCGTCAAAATGATCAGAATGCTAGCCAGGATTAGGTTAATTGTGCGATTATTCATAATTGTGGCTAAAAAAAAGCCCACAAAATGTGGGCAATTGATATTTTGAAAGCAGTAAGAAGAATCCTTACTGAATTACAATTCTTTTCATATAGGTGTCATTTCCGGCTTTGAGATGCACGAAGTAGACTCCTTTTGGTTGATCGTGAAGATCAACACGCAGACGCTGGTTCGCATCTATTGTTTGTTGCTTGACCGTCTTACCAATAAGATTGACAACTTTAAACTCGACCTGCATCAGGTCAGTTTCTTGTACTTCGATGAAGAACACACCATTGCTTGGATTAGGATAAACCTGCACTTCGGCGGGAAAAACCTGCGGCGCCATAGGATTGGCATCAAAGGGTCCGTTCGCAAAAGCGGCAAAAGTAAACAAGCAAAGGAAAGTAAAAAGTACAGCTTTCAGTTTCATATCAATAGTCTTAATGGGTGCATCTACATATTAATACATTTTTTTGAATAAAAGTGTTACGAAAATCAAAAAAAATATCCTTTCGTGTCATTTTTATTAACAAACGTGTAGGCGGAGATGCATCCTTAATACAATTAGTGGCTATTTCTCCCTAAAAGCAAGACGTTTCGGGGGAAAAAATTTCATTAAATTCAGCAAAACTCAACCCTTATGGCTAGCAAAAAAGCACTCATACTAGGCGCGACCGGACTCATTGGGCAATCCGTACTCACTCAATTGTTGGCAGATGAACGATATGAGCAAGTGGTAGCGTTCTCGAGACGAGACTTGGCCCAAACCCATCCTAAATTAAAAGTGGTGATCATGGATTTTGCTGACATGGAGCAAGCAGCCGATCAATTTGCCGCTGACGAGTTGTACTGCTGCCTAGGTACCACAATGAAAAAAGCGGGTTCAGAGGAGGCATTTAATTGGGTGGATTATGAGATTCCTTACCGCGCCGCTAAGCTTGCCCTCGCCCAAGGTCTCAAACACTATTTGATCGTAACGGCTATGGGAGCGGACACCAAATCCTTCTTTTTTTACAACCGAGTCAAAGGAGAAATCGAACGAGATTTGGCGGCTCTAGGATTTGACAAATTGTCCATTTTACAGCCAGGCCTGCTCTTGGGAGATCGAAATGAGCAGAGATTAGGCGAATCCATTGCCCAAAATGTTTCCAAAGTATTTAGCCCCCTTCTTCCCAATGCCTACAAACCCATTGCAGGGCAGACAGTAGCAAAAGCCATGATACAAATTGCCAATCAACATCTCGAGCAGCGCATATTTAGCTCAGGCAAGCTCCAGACCTTAGGGAGGTAATCTTGAAACATAAAACTGCTTTTACGGTTAGGCAGGTACACTAGCACTCTCACTTTTTAGATCAACATCATGAAAAAACAAGTTTTTTTGTACCTGTTATTGGCCTCACTGTGCCTTCCTCTTGGCGCTCAAACCGTCTATGGTTTGCGCTACGACGGCAGTTTTAACCCTATAAACCCCGCCGACGACTTTAGTTTGTTGACATTGAATCCTTTCATTGTTCAAATTGACACGACTACGCCAATCAACAATTCGGCTGCTGTTTCGATTTCCTCTTCCTCTTTTGATCATGCCAACCACCGCTATGTATTTTGGGGATATGACGATCTTAACCAAGAGCGCTTTTACGTCATTGATGTCTTTACGGGACAAGTTCTCTACAGTCCATTGGTGGTAGATCGTGGACCTAATGAGTTGCAGTATGATCTCCAAAACTCCACTCCTTATGGCTTGCAGTGGGATGAGGTAAACGAAGTAGAATATTTTGTCACGGTAGATCTAACTACTGGAATTTCGAGCCCTATTGCCGTATTGCCTGGAGTAAAATATATCGCTCCTGGTACTTCAAGTTTTGACTCGAATAATGGACGCTACTTTTTTGTCGGTGCAGATTCTATAAACAATTTTATTTACTACACTGTATCTGCTGCCAGCGGTCAGGTTATTCACTCTGTGCCCTTAGGAAGTCAGAATGTAGATCTACTACGCGATCCAAAGTACGACGTTACTGACAATAAGCTTTATTGCATGTGGAATCTGATTGATTCGACGATTGCTCCAGATCCTATCTTCAATTCCCCCTATCGCAATACTTATTTTGCGGAGATAGACTCCCTCACAGGTCAAGTCACCATCCTCAATCAGACGCCATTGATGTCAGGACACATGGCGGTGTACATGCCTGGTTCGACAGAATTTGATCAGCAGACACAAACCTACATTTTTGTCGGGCGTGAGGACAATGATCCTAACTTCAGATTGTTTGTGATTGATGCACCGACGGCAACAGTGATCTCTAGCACACCTTTTCCAGCGGGAAATCCGATCATAGAGTTGGAGATTGACAATCAAAATTTTGCCAATAAGACCTACAATCTCAATACCGGCCTTGCCGAACGCTTATTTGCCGGCCAAGTAGCGCTTAGTCCCAATCCGGCCCAAGAAACCATCAACTTACAAATGACTCTCGAACAAAGCGGAGAGTACCAGCTTGAAATCAGAGATATATTTGGCAAGCTGATCAGCCGTCAGCGGGAATCGTTCGGCGCAGGCGAAAACCAAATCGAGCTCAGCATACAATCCCTAGCAGCAGGACTGTATACCTGTCAAATAATTGATCCAAGCGAAGGGATGACGACTAAGCGTTTCGTGAAACGATAGGAAAAAGTATATTTGCGACTACCAAATCGCAAATATGCCTACTCCTACTTTTGAAAGATTAAAAGCCGCTAGAAAAGCGGAAATCTTGAAAGTCTCATTGACTGAGTTTGCTTTGCATGATTATGAGAGTGCTTCAGTATCTCGCATCGTCAAAAGCTTGGGCATCTCATCCAATGGGACTTTTTTTCGGTATTTCAAGACTAAACGCGACCTCTACTTTTGGTTGATGCAGGAGGCTACTAATATGCGGCTGGAATACCTGCAGTCGGCAGCCTCTAACATAGAGAGTTTGCAAGGGTTTTTGGAGGATCAGTTTTTTCAAAAGATTGATTTTGACCTTAAATATCCGCTTTATGGCCAGTTTTTGAACAATTCTTTGCAAGAACGCCATAGCAGTGATTTGGGCAATCTAAAACTGACGACGCTCAAACGATTTGTGGATCTCAATGAGCGTTTGTTGGCTCCTTTTCGGCAATTAGGACAATTGAAAAGCGATTTGGAGCTGAGAACGATGGCCTTTGCTATCGTCCAGCACCAAAACGCTTTGTTTGATTATATCGCTCTGACCTATCAAATAGATGTCAACGCCAGTCTGCGACAAGGGGCCGCCCTTGCAGCCATCCCAGAGGAAGAATTAAAAGGCCAAGTACGGCCCCTTGTCGCAGACTGGCGTTGACATCTATTTGATAGGTCAG
>JBCAWW010000475.1:0-4922 GCA_038534415.1 Bacteroidota bacterium
CTCTTTAACTGGACAGCTACAATCCCTAAAATGAAGAAAAGCAGGGCTGGATTGGTAAGATTTTCTTCATTTTAGGGATTGTAGCTGTCCAGTTAAAGAGTGATCTGGAACTCCTCAAAATTCATTTCGCTGTATTTGCTGTTTTCTATTGGCTTCAAAGGGGGCCAAGAGTTAGCTCACAACAGTTTCACCTTAGATATCCTGGGGAGCGTGCTTTTTGGGATTTTCATTGCGGTAGCCATTCCGCTCTACACTTTTTTTATTCTTAAGCGTCGCTTAACGGTAGAAAATGCCGGTGCGATTGCTGCTGCCTATGGTTCGGTCAGTGCAGTAACCTTTCCCGTCAACATCACCTTAGGATTGCCCGTCTATCTATATTTGGTGCAAAATTTTTGAAAAGCCTGTTGATTGAGTCCGCTTGGTCTACGACCAATGAGGCAAACAATCAAACATAGCTTTTTATATGAAACGTCTTATTTATTTCAGCTTAATGCTGATCAGTCTTATTGGTTTTACGGCCTGCGAAAAAGGCCCTTTTGGTCCCGGAGGGAAGCTAGCGCCCGCCACTCCAATCTTCTCGATGGACCTCTTCGAAAACAATCTCAAAGAAGCACTCGATGGCAAAGCCGTCGGCTACGCCTTCACCATTGGCCTCAATGGTCAACTCGAACGCTCCGCTGGCTATGGTTTTGCTCGCACAGAGGCGGATGGGCTTCCCCAAACGATGAATATCGATCAGCGGACTTATATGGCGAGTGTCAGTAAAACCATTACCGCAGCTACTGCAATGAGCCTGATTCAAGAGCTGAACTTGAGCATTGATGATCCTGTCGCGCCCTATTTACCGAGCCATTGGAGCAAAGGTCCGGGTGTCAACAATCTGACTTTTACAGACTTACTCACTCATCGTAGTGGTCTGCCCGGAGAGGGCGCGAGTTATGAGAGCCTAAAGGCTTATGTCGCTCAAGGCCTCGGCCCCAAGAGCTACGATTATGCCAACTCTAATTTTGCGCTATTTCGGATTCTGATCCCTTATATGGAAGAAGCCATACCCGATGATTTGACTACAGATAGCATGATCGAAAGCATGACTGCAGACGAATATGTCAATAGTGTCAATAAGCGCGTCTTGCAGCCAGCCAAGGTTTCTAAGGCCTATTGCTATCCTGCTCGTGAAAGTGGCGCGCTTCTTTACCGTCATCCTTATGATGGCACCCAAGGCGACACACCCGGTAATCGTACTTTGTTAGCTGGAGGAGGAGGATGGTATTTGTCAGCCCGCGAGCTTGGTAGCGTGATTGCCTATTTAGAGTTTACCGAAGACATTCTCGATGAGGACATCCGCATACAGATGAAAGAAAACTTCCTTGGGTATGAAGAAGGGGCTTCTAGCTCCAGCGCCAACGATCATGGTACTTACCTGATGAAAAACGGAGGCTTTAGTATCGATAGCCAAAGTCCCAGCCGTGGAGTAGTTACTTGTATTGCTGATTTTCCCAATGGGGTCCAAGTGGCCCTGATCATCAACTCTCGCAATAGCGAGCCCGATGGTTCTCCGAACAAGCATCCCCATGTGTATACCCTGATGCGTGATGCATTTGACAACGCATTTGAATAAAGAAAATAGGTTTTTGTAAAGGGAATGAGAGTAGAGAAGTAATTCTCGCTCTCATTTTTTAATGCCCAAAAATCAAGCATTGCCTCGTGACTTCTCCCTTCGGAGGGGATTTAGGGGGAGGAGTAATTTTTTCACTGCTTCGCAGAACGCTTCTCAAATCTACCCGTCGCCGCAAGGCACTGCCTTGCGGCAACAATGGACACTGCCTTGCAGCTAATGAATTGCCTTGCGGCAAACAAAGGAGACAAGCGTTCCGCGAAGCGGTAATCTAAAACCCGAAGCTAGCCATGAATCTCACCGCTCTTGCCATAACGAGTGATCACTTCTCCCTCGTATTCGAGAAACTCATGCCAACGCTTATCGACATCGATATTTGGGCAATACTTGCGGGCTAAGGTGATAAACATGGTATAATGTCTGGCCTCAGATACCATGAGTTTGTAATAAAATTGGGATAGCTCCTCATCATCGATGTTTTCGGACATCACCTTGAAGCGTTCGCAGGAGCGGGCCTCGATCATGGCCGCAAACAAGAGTCTATCACAAAGCGTCTCTTCTCTACCACGACCTTTGATGCGGATAAATTTGAGCAATTCGTTGACATAGGAGTCTTTGCGTTCCCTGCCAAGGGTATAACCGCGCTCTACGATCAGGCGGTGTACCATCTTAAAGTGCCCCATTTCTTCTTGGGCCAACTCTGCCATTTGAGCGACAATCTCTTCGTACTCCGGATACAAGACGATAAAGGAGATGGCAGAGGAGGCTGCTTTTTGCTCACAATAAGCATGGTCGGTGAGGATGTCTTCGATATTTCCCTCGACGACATGTTTGACCCAAGTGGGATCGGTTTTCATTTTGAGGCGAAATGCGCTCATAGAAATCTGATTTGAGATGGTGGTGGCGTTCCATGAGATGGAACGCTAAAAAAGACCTTACAAATCTAAAAAAAAGAAAGGGCGACTAAAAAGCCGCCCTCCATTAATCCTATTTTAAAAGCAATCGTATGCTATTTTTTGCCGCCAAACATATTGCCTAGCATGCCGCCGATATCGTCGATAGCGCTACCGTCGCCGTCTTTGTCTAGGAAACTGTTGAGCATGCTCATCGCCATACCACCCATACCTGAGTCGTTAGAAGCTTGGTTGCGTGCACCCATAAGGATGTTTACGATACCGCTAGCGTCGAGTCCTTGAGACTGCTTTTGCTTGCCCAAGTATCCCATCACTACAGGAGCGAGGTTTTCGAGCAGAGAACCAGCCTGGCTTGGGTTTAGGTCAGTCATTTTGCTAAGGCCTGCTTCTGCGGTACCACGGTTGTTGCCAAATACGTGTCCGAGAATTGCTCCACCAGGGCCATTATCTGAGCTTCCGAGGAAGCCGCTTAGGTTGTCAAGAAGACTACCGTCATGATCTTTTGCAAGTGCATTGTCAAGAGATTGTGCTCCTTCTGGAGACTGAGCGTTTTTGGCCATTGCGCCCATAATCATAGGGAGCGCCGCGCCGATAGCGCTAGATACTTGACTTTTATCTACACCTAATTGATTGCTTAGGTTATCCAGGTTGCCACCTGACATTTGTTGCATGAGTTGTCCGAGTACGTCCATTTGCTGAATACTAGTTTTAGGGTGAAAAAAATTTGTGTTTCGAAATTATGATGAAACTTATTACGCGGGGTCACAATCAATTTAAATTTTCCCTGCGTTTTTCACTAATTTTCTGCCATGATTGATTATCCGATCAAAATCGGCGACCAAAGCCTCGAACAACTCAAAGCGCATCTCGAATCGGGAGACTACTCTCAGATCATGGTGATTGCGGACGAAAACACAGCAGAGCACTGCTATCCAATCCTGCAGCCTTATCTGCCCATGCACTATCTGTGCAAAATCCCGGCGGGAGAATCTCATAAAAATATGGGCAGCTGTATTTATATCTGGCAACAGATGACCACAGCGGCCTTTGACCGCAAAGGGCTGATCCTCAATCTCGGAGGAGGAGTGATCGGCGATATGGGTGGTTTTGTGGCGGGTACCTACAAAAGAGGGATTCGATTTATTCAGATTCCGACTACGCTGCTTTCTCAGGTAGATGCGAGTGTGGGAGGAAAACTAGGCATTGATTTTCAGGGCTTCAAAAACCATATCGGTTTGTTTCGAGAACCAGAAGGTGTCTATATCTACCCTGCCTTTTTGAAAACTTTATCGCAGCGCGAGCTGCATTCAGGTTTTGCCGAAGTATTTAAACATCATCTGATCGCAGATGCGGAGGCTTGGCAAAATCTCAAACTGCTCAGTTCGTTAGAAGGAGTTGACATGGCGGCATTGATCGATCACAGCGTCAAAGTCAAAGCCAAAATTGTGGAGGAAGATCCCTTTGAACATGGGGCGCGCAAGTCGCTAAATTTTGGGCATACGATCGGGCATGCGGTGGAGAGCTATTTTTTGGAGACAGATACCCGCCTTTTGCATGGCGAAGCGATTGCGATTGGCATGATAGCCGAATGCTTTCTCTCTCAAAAAGCGGGCCTGCTCAAAGCAGAGGATACAGGCGAAATTGTCGCCTTCATCAAACGGTTTTATGACTTTTGGACGATCAGTGAGCAGCATTTTGCGCGGATCTGTAGACTTGCCCTCAACGATAAAAAAAATCAGGCTGGCAAAATCCTCTGTACCTTCCTCGAAGGAGTAGGACATTTTCGTATCAATCAAGAAATCAATGCGGCGGATATCCAAGCCGGATTGCGCTTTTTCAATCAAGTGATCTAAGATGGCACTTATCAAGCCTTACAAAGAATTTCATCCAGGTTTTGGTCCTGAGGTGTTTCTTGCAGAGAACGCCACCATCATCGGAGAGGTGCGAATCGGTGCGCAAAGTAGCGTCTGGTATCAGGCGGTGCTTCGTGGAGATGTAGGAGCTATCCTGATCGGAGAACGCTCAAACATACAAGACGCTGCCATTTTGCATTGTACGACAGGCGGTACACCTACTATCGTCGGCAATGATGTGGTGGTGGGGCATAGAGCGGTATTGCATGGCTGTACCATCGAGGACGAAGTATTGGTCGGCATGGGTGCCATCATCTTGGATGGAGCAGTGGTACAAAAACATTGTATCATAGCAGCTGGGGCAGTTGTTCCTGAAGGGAAAATCCTCGCAAGCGGTTATCTCTACGCTGGCGTTCCTGCGAAGCAGATCAAAAAAATCAGCCCCGAACAAATCGAAATGATCCGCTATGGGGCTAAAGGTGGCGATCAAGGCTTCTTATGCCCAAATGACGCAGTTTTTGCACCTCCTCACGACTTCGA
>JBCAWW010000476.1:0-4919 GCA_038534415.1 Bacteroidota bacterium
TTTCGACGCTTGCCCAGAGGTAGTCTGCGTCATAGCCATTAGCGCCAGTCGCGTCATCATCAGCGATATTGGGGCTACTTTGGGAAGTCATGATCTATTGGCATTGGGATGGTAGAGCCTATCACCTCAATCCAGACTATAGCCCCAATATCGCTGTTGTTGTCTGCGATGGCATCTGGCTTCATAAAAATGCCCAAATCTGTTAGTTGGGTTGTACCATTGCCACCGTTGAGGCTATAAATAGGGAGATTGTCGAGGGGGATATTGTCGTACTCGCGAACCCGGGTATACGTATTGGGATCCCACTCATAATAGCTGTCGTTGATTACCAGACGGCCGCCCGGAGAGAGGTCGGCATTGGAGAGGATGAGTTTAAACTTCTGGTCGCGATCAGTGATATCTCGATCAATCTCGTGTAGCTGATAAGTCCAGACTGGGTCCAAAAAGTTGAAGCAGTCGATTCCGACTACATTATAATTATCATCATAGGCGTGGGCGTGTCCATCTACCCAACTACTATTAAATCCACCAATCTGAGTATACGTATCCACATCAAAGTGGCCTCCGGTAATGCCGCCTTCATCATCATCATCGGCATTGATATTGACATCTTTGTAGAGATAAACTGTGATATTGGCTAAGTCTCCTTCGTCGCCGTCTTGCTTTTCGTTCCAAGAAGCTCCCGTAGTCCCGCCATTGTCAGCCCAAACATTACCACAAACGGCATTGAGCCCGATGATCTGCACCATAGCTGTATCTTCTGCCATGGATGGGGCAAAGCCTATGCTCAAAAAACCATTGTTGGGTACCAACTCTGCGGAATATGAACCGGGAACCGTTACTTGGAAAGTAACCGAAGCCGTAGCCAAAGCGGGTAGTTGATCATCAAACCACCATTGTATATCTGTAACAGAGCTAGAAGGTGAAGGCTCGGTCTGGGTCCAAGTAGAACCCTCATCTTCAGAGTAGCGAATGGTATATCCTGTCAGCCCAGACGGTAAGGTGTTGCTGGCATTGGCACTGCCGGCTACATATTCGGTTCCGTCGGGTACTGATTCTCTTATGACCAAGCCATGATGGTAAGTGTTTTGGCCAATGGGATCGTTGGAGAGATTTTGGGCCGAAAGCGTATAGCTAATGACCGAGGGGAGACTATTGATTTTACTGACATCGGCAATGTTGGAGAAGGCAATGCAATTTTCTAGCCCCTCGCTGCTGATCATCGAGGCCCCGACCCCAAAGTCGGTATTAAAGGTTTCATTATCGCTACCCGAGGCAACTTCCTGATAAGGAGTCATTATCGCGCTACAAGGTCCATTAAGAATGACAAACTCGTAGACCACAAAACCCAGCACCCCATTGTTGGCGGGTAAGTCCTCGAAGTAGAGTTCATCCTCAAACTGTACGACATGCGTGCCTCCTGCTTTAAGGTCTACAAATAGCATCCCGTAACTCTTGACTAGACGATAGCAATTGGGATCAAATTGATCTGGATCCCCCACAGGCTGTAGCCAAGCATTGAAATCCGGAATCAAGTCTCCATCATTGTCATAGCCTTGGTCGACTTCGCCCAAATCATACCAAATCCCTTTTAAAAGGATATTGTCTACCCCAGCACAGACCGTACTATCATCGGCTGAGTAATCGGAAGTCCAGCCGAGGCTGTCTTCTACAATATTAATATACTCAGTCGGTACTTTATTGGTGTTTTCAGGCCAAACTTTATTGGCCGCGTCGGTCAATTCGTTGCGACAAGTAACATAGTTATAGGTTTCGGCGGCTAAGCTAGCACCCCCATCTGTTGCCTTGGCCCAAACGTCATATTGTAGCCTGAGGTCATCACTAAGATCTAGATTACTACCCGTAACTTTGTGTCTATCCTCATCAAAACGAGGATAACTCAAAAGCCAATAAAGGGTAACGCAGCTATTGGCCGGAATTTCGTCGATGAAGCGAACCGCATCTTTGAGACTGCCCTTATGGATGAGGTTAAACTCTCCATAATACGAATAACCCAAGGCAATTTCGTCCACTAAGTCAACGGGATAAATGCCTGGAATTGTGTTGGAATAATCTCCGATACTTACTTCAACATTACTGAGCGGATTACTTCCGTCGTTGCAAATTTGCGCTGAAGCATAAAAAGAACTGGGGCTATAATCTCCAGTGTTCTCAATGTTTTGATGCACCACAATATTTGGGGCAGTCAATATTTCTATCCTCAGGTCCCCATCTTGGTTGCCCGCCCGTAAACTCCCCGTTTTCAGGAACAAAACTCCTAAAACAGCTATCAGGCTGAGTTTGAAAAAGGAGGGACGACTACTGGCAAGTACACTGGTAGCGATACAGTTCATAAATAGAATTCAATTACAAAAATATTTATAATTGAAATAGCCATTGATTGGTCATTTTTTCTAATGTTATTTATCTTGCTTCTTTCCTGCTTCTGGAGAGCATTTAGGCCTTTTTTTGCCGCTTCGCGGAACGCTTAGCCGGGCCAGCAAAAAGAAAAACAGTTGAGTATTATCGATAGGATGAGGGGAGCTTCCCATTTTGATTTACCGTTGCATGTTTTGCCCTTTGTGCTGCCTTTCGTGACCCCGGGGAGATATTTTCATCCAAAAATTGAACGAGTCTCGTATAAATCATTAGCTCTCTACTGACTTAGGGCTATATTTTGTAATTTTGCCTCGCATTTTAGCAGAGGTTACTAAATCAAGGAGCAAAGCATGTTTTTAACCATATTTAAATCCAAAATCCACCGCATCAAGGTTACCCAAGCAGAACTTAACTATGTGGGTAGCATTACGGTCGATGAAGATATCTTAGATGCCGCCAATATCTTGGTGGGCGAAAAAGTGCAAATTGTCAACGTCAACAATGGCGAACGGATCGAAACTTATACGATCGCTGGCGAACGAGGCAGCGGCACCTGCTGCTTAAACGGCCCCGCCGCTAGACGTGTTCAAGTAGGTGATGTAGTCATCTTGATCGCTTATGGGCAGATGACGCCCGAAGAGGCAAAAAACTTCGAGCCGACGGTTGTTTTTCCTGACGATAATAACCGACTTGCGATAGTTTAAGTTTGATATAACTAATTTTTTGAGAGAGAAAAGGCCGCTGTGACTATCACAGCGGCCTTTTTAGATTTATTTAACTAAAATAATTGGCAAATAGGATTGATTTAACTAAAATTTTTAGTACGTTTGTCTCAGGCAACAGTTTTATGAACCATAAGACCTGACAGAGATGACAAGAAAGATGAGAAAGGCCAAAGACAGGCGCTATGTGGTGTTGTCTTTACCCAAGGTACCGCGGCCGGTACGCAATGCGAGTTTGCTCGCGATTTTGGTAGTGGGGAGCAATTTGCTCACCCACCGATTGTTTAACCCTCAACCCAGCCCTGACCCCACTCCTTTGGAGTATGTGACGATGCGTTCTCCGGAGGAGCGCTCCCCCAACTTATATTTACTCGAAAAAGCAGCCGAGCACATTGACGAATTAGATGAATTTGAAGAGAAGGTGCGAGAGCTAAGCCAAATGTTGGCTATCCCGCCGGAGTGGTTGATGGCAGTGATGTATGCTGAATCCGCTTTTGATCCGGGCGTTGCCAATCATCAAGGAAGTGGGGCGGTAGGGCTCATCCAATTTATGCCCGCGACCGCTGAGTCTTTGCACGTCTCCGCCGAACGCTTAAAACGAATGGACGCAGTCCAGCAATTAGAGTATGTGTATCTGTACCTACAACAGATTCGCGAACGCTACGGTGAGTTTGATAGCTTGACCGATTTGTACCTCAGCATCCTTTATCCCAAGGCTCGAAAACAAGATTATTGCTACACCTTGTATGCAAAGCCGACCATTGCTTATCGCCAAAATTCGCTTTTAGACGAAGATAAAGATGGTCGTGTTACGATTACTGATATCGACCGTAGGATGAAGAGATTGTTTCCGACGGCCTATCGACAGGACAAGGAAACAAGCTAAAAGATGTTGCCTGAAGTCGCTTTGTCTCAACAGCCGCACTGATGATTGGGAATTAGGGGAAAAACTTTGTATTTTACACTAGGCTTATCCTGCGCGATTTTTGTAAGGAGTAGCTAGATATTTTACCCTAGTTAATGATGAAAAGCGAGATACGCAACGTATTGGTGTGGTGTCTGTTGGGACTGGCGGCTTCTACAAATTTGTATGGGCAGACGGGTAACTATGAAATCAGCAGAATTACGGATTTCCCCAAAGTGATATTGGATACAAATGATTATTCATTTGACTTCCACTTAATCAACCATGATCCGGTCGATTATCTGGATGGGGATTTTAGTTTTTACATCTCTATTAATGGAGATCAGGAAACCAAATTGCTGGCCGATATCAATATCAGCAACCCAGTCGCTCCTGGCGATAGCATTGAAATTGTAGTATCTGATTATACCTTTGATTTTGCACGCTTTACTGGCGGGGGAGTTACGCATGACATCATAGTATGGCCCATGCGCATAGGCTCTTTACCTCCTTCGGACTCTATCTATAAAAGTGCTTTTGCCATCTCCGCTAATGATGATGGTGCTGAAGATTTAAGAATTGAAGTCAGCGATTTTCCTCCGCGAATTAGAGATGGAGAAGACTACGATCTCGGTTTTGAAATCATCAATGATGATGATGAAAACCTACTCTATCAGCCAATAGATATCTACATGAAGGTCGATGGTGGTCCTGCGCGGATCATCGCCTCTGGTATTTTACCGGAATTACCACTGCAAATAGGAGAAAGTCATTCTGTGAGCCTTCCCGGTTATACTTTCGATCCCTTGGATTTTGCTAGTGTTGCTGGTGGGGGTACGGTTTCGCATGATATCATCGTATGGCCTATGAAAGTGGGCTTGATCAATGGCGATTCGGCTCACCTCCAAGCTGAT
>JBCAWW010000477.1:0-4883 GCA_038534415.1 Bacteroidota bacterium
ATTTCCGATCTCGAATGATCAAAAATCACCAACTCCTTGTCAGGACTGGCCGTCCAGTTAAAAGCAGTATAAGCTAAGGCCGGTGGTACCACAAAATCATATTTCCCCCACAAAAAGATCACCGGGATTTCTACCTGATTGAACTGTTGGGTAAAAGCCGTTTGTTCGATCTCGTCATTCAAGGCGCTATTGGTGGCGTTCCCTGCAAGGTAAGAAGTCAAAGGATTGGTCGGTGAACCAAACAAAAACTCCATCAAACCCGCTGTGGGAGGATCATCAGGGCTAAATACGTCTTCGAGCATGCCTTCCGCTTCAAAGCCAAAAGAATTGATCTGACCACTTTCTTCGTCGGTGATATTATTGATGTCTACCCCATTGGCAAAGTCCAATATCTCTTGCCAGCGTGCCTCGTTTTCGCCGCCTTTGTTGACTTCCTGCTGTGCGATGGTCCGATACATCAAGATCGCCTCTCGATTGAGTAAGGGAAGATCATGCGCACCATCTACTTCTAACCAACCTGCGATCTCTTTTTGATAATCATCTGTCAGCATATAGGCAGTGCTCAAAGTACCGCCCCAACTATGTCCCAACATGAAAATCTTGGTGTCGGCGCCATAGTGAGATTTGAGCGTCTCGACCAAAAAGTGGAGGTCTTCGACGAGATTGGCAATCCTAAGCGCACTCTCATCAAATTTGCCATGTGAACTACCCTGTCCACGCTGGTCCCAGTAGACCATGCCGTAGTCTTTTTCCATCGCCTCGGCGAACGATCCGCTCCTGTATTCTAAACCATTGCCCCCTGGCCCACCGTGTACGATCAAGATCAATACATTTGAGTCGGTATTGCCGTAAACATAGGCTGGCATATCTGCGCCATCACGCCGGATGTATAATACCTCTGGCTTTTCGGCAAAGAAGGCATCTGACTGACAAGCAGTACTCAATATGACTAAGCCCAATAAGGCTGTTTTTATCCACTTATTCATGATTTTGCGTTTGAGTTGAGGTAATAGCGAAGGCCTAGCTCTACTCGGAGCAATGGTAGGACCGTTTGATTGTATCCAAATAAGAAAGAAGCTTGAGGTTGTAAAATGACCGCCAAGGGGAGATCTCGCTTGGCGCGGAAGTCATAGCCCCAACCGTAGCCCAGACTCAAGGCCGCGTAGGTGTAGCCTGCGAATTGAAAGCCTTCTGCGCTCCCATCTTCTTGCTCGACATAAGTTGTACCTGCGTTTTCGATAAAGCTACCCCCAATTCTGAAACTCCATTGACGGGTGAACCCACTCGGCTTGAGGGTACGGTAGTAGACTCCGCCTTCGATGAAGGTAAAGCTTCGAGTCTCAGGATGCCATATTTGACTGATAGAACCTTGCCATACAAGGCTCTTTTGCCGTTTATTGCCGTTCTTTTTGCTTTTGGGCCAGCTGTTTGCTGTATATTCATAGCCGAGCTGCAAGCCTGGATGAAAACCGAGCTCGCCGCTATAGCCAAGTTGGATTGCGGTACTTCCTTGGGCAAAAAGGCTTGCCGAATATAGTAGGGCCGCAAATATCATTATTAATAATCGCATAAGGATTTTTCTGATTAGCGCTACAAATTAATTGCTGAGATTGGATATTAAGCATGGATTAGACGAGGATGCTTTCATATAAGTAACTTTTTCCATTTTACACGTTAGTATTGCAGATGCAATTCTCGCTTATGATCCGTATGCTCCTTTTCCTCCATTTATTGGCTGTAGGCCATTATTTATCGGCCCAAGACTGGCCTCATGACCAATGCGAAGCAGCCAAAGTAGTACAATTAGGGGAGCTATTACCCCAAGAAAACAATCAATCTGCGACCACTACGCCTTCCGAAACGCCAGAAAAATCGCCCATTACTTGTATCAAAACCTTTGAAAATGATCTTTGGTACCGCTTTACCACTGAGGAAGGCTATACGCATTATGAGGTGATCATTGACCCTATATTTTGCAATACCCCCGCTGGTTTGCAAGCGATGGTGATTAGGGCCGACGAGTGCGACTTTACTACCTATGAGTACAAAGCCTGCGTCAATCCATACGCAGAACAGGCCCTGCAAATGGTCTGGAGAGAAGAAGAGGCTGGGGTCAATTATCTCATCTATATCGA
The DNA here is from genome assembly GCA_038534415.1 of Bacteroidota bacterium. Taxonomy (GTDB): domain Bacteria; phylum Bacteroidota; class Bacteroidia; order J057; family J057; genus JBCAWW01. Next base: position 2,136 of record JBCAWW010000477.1, read on the forward strand.
TGGGTATGATGGTACCCAATGTTCTTTTAAGCTACGTTTGATGGGCTATGAAGGCGACCCGCGTGATCCTGAAACGATCAGCCAAGAGCAAAATGATTATGATGGTCCGCCGCCGGTATTGGAGTTGCCAGAGGCAGAGACATTTTTTGCCAATAATGAAGCAGTCGTGCGATGGACTGCTCAAACGCAGGACGATACGCGCTATTTTATCATTCAGAAAGTGCGGCAGTATCGCGATCGTATCTACGGCAGCAATGTCGGTCGGGTAGAGGCCATCAATACCGTGGGCTCAGATGGTACGGCCGAGTATGAATACATCCACAACAGTGCGTTTACCGAAGGTGAAAACTATTGCTACCGCATCGTTGAGATTAAGGCCAATGGCCAAAAAGCCTACTCTGAACCAATGTGCCTAGAGGCTACTCTCAATGAAGATTTTTATATCAGCCCCGTCTATCCGAGCCAAAATCCCGGGATCTACGTGATCAAATTTCGCAACTTCCGGAAGCAAAACTTAGCGTTCAGCGTGCTGGACCAAGACCAAAATGAACTCAAAAGTCTGCTACGTGCCAAAGAACCCAAGGGCGACGGTACTATCACCATCGATATGAGCGAATATGAGCCCGGAACTTACTATCTCAAGGTCTTGGGGAAAGAAGAGCGCTACTTCCGTGAGTTTGTGGTGGACTAGCCCAATTGTCTTATCTTTGGGGCTCACCATCAATCTTACCGTCGTGCGTTATTTATCATTGCTCAGTTTATTATTGATCATCGCTTGTGGGCCTGCTTCGCAGAACGCTTCTACTCAAAAAGACGCAAACCCTGCCTACGAAGGATTCAACCTTGCCGGTTCGGACGAAAAAGCCATCGCCATCGCCGATCAAGCCATGGAAGCCATGGGTGGACGTGCCGCTTGGGACGCTACTCGTTATCTGGAGTGGAACTTCTTCGGCGCTCGCAAACTCACTTGGGACAAACTCGAAAAGCAAGTCCGGATTGAAATTCCGCGTGACTCCATGATCCTGCTTACCAATTATGAGACAGGTAAAGGGCGTGCCATGGCTGGAAGCAATGAGATCACTGATGCAGACACATTGGCTAAATTGATGATTAGAGCCAAAAATATTTGGATCAATGACTCCTACTGGCTTGTGATGCCTTTTAAGCTCAAAGACTCTGGTGTTACCCTCAATTATATCGGCGCAGATAGTACCCATCTAGGCGAAGCCTCAGACGTGCTTTCCCTCACCTTCGAAGCCGTCGGCGTTACCCCGCAAAACAAATATCATGTATGGGTGAGTCAAGCCGATCATTTAGTCAAACAGTGGGCCTATTTCCCCAATGCCTCTGATGACACGGCTCGTATCACCACCCCTTGGGTCGATTACCAAGCGCATGGAGACATCTTGCTGAGTGCCAATCGTGGGGAGCGAGGCTTGAGTGAAGTGGCGGTGTATAAGGAGTTAGATGAAGCGGTATTTAAAGAGTTTTAAGGCTAGTCTACCTCCTGCAGAAATTTTCTTTTTAGCGCCTCCAGCGAACGCTTCCGAGGCAGGTATTGACGTTTGAGACCCCATTGGGTAACTACAAAAGAGAGGCCGAATAATGCCACGATTAACAGTATCCGCCAGATTGAAGCACCATTTTGGGTCATATTGAGGATGGTAGGAATCGCCACTGGAGCCAACATCCACCAAGCGAAATTACGTGATCTACGGATTTCACTTTCCGTATTGGCAATTGCCTGATCTAACTTTCCAAGGATGGATTGATCATAAGATTGGTTTTGCTGCTTACGCCGCCAACGTTGATACCCGACATAGGCTGCGATCCCTAACAGACAAGCCGATGTCAGAGAGGTATAGAAACTTCCTCTGTCCAAAATGAGAATGGCAATACTAGTGAAAACCATGATAGCCATCAGGCCAAAGTCATTGATATCTGCATAGCGATTGGTCTTACGACTTTTGCGCAATACGACTTGATGCAAGGCAGTTTCGTTGAGTTGGTACATGGGCGCTTGTTGTTGGTCGTCCCAGACCTTCTGAAGATCATCAAAGTTCATGAGGCGATAGTTTTTTGGCCTGAGCCGTGAGTTGTTTTTTGATACGATGGAGTTTGACGCCGATATTGCTTTCGCTCAGCCCCAGTATTTGGGACATTTCTTGGTGGCTAAAGCCATCGAGCATCAGGAGGCAAAGCGAACGATCTAGCTCATGCATCAGTGCGATTTGCTCGTAGAGCCAGACTAATCGTTCGTCGGAGACCTGATCAGAAGTCTGCAATATCGACTCGCCTGCAGGGATACTTTCCCGACCCTCTTGGTGCTTACGCTCCTTGCGAGTCCAGTTTAGCGCGGTATTGAGGGCGACTTTGTAGATCCAGGTCGTCTCTGACGAACGCTTTCCAAAGGCAGGAATAGACCGCCATAGCTGGATAGCAATTTCTTGAAATAAGTCTTCCTGATCGGCAGGCGTAAAGGCATAGGCACGCAATACCTTGAACAGAAGGGCTTTGTATTGGCCGATCCATTGGTTGAAGATATTACGTTGTTCTAGTTCCTGCATTTTTGCTTTCCTACACTAATAGTAACCGCCTGTGAGCAGAAACTTACAACGGGGGTGATTTTTTTAAAGAAAGGATGAAATGAAGGAGCGAAAGTAACCACATCCCTTCTGCTAAGTTCTTGAGGTTTTTCTCCTTCGGAGAACGCGAATATTTCAAAATCTTTGCTTGTTTCCCTTCAAA
>JBCAWW010000478.1:0-4911 GCA_038534415.1 Bacteroidota bacterium
ATTCAGTATCCTTGATTAAAGGTTAGATAGCGCACCCGCTACTCCACCAATGATAGACGAAATGATACTGAATTGATGAGAATTTATTTGCTCATATCAATTATCATGCTGCCCATAATCAGTTATGGGCAGCATTTTTATCGTGTCGAGGCTGATTTTACTATTAAAGAAAAACTCAGCGATAGTCTGTCTCAACTGACCATAGGTAGGGCCTATTATGATCAAAAGGAAGAAAACCTGCTCTATCAAGTGAGTTTTCCTGAGCCGCAGATTTGGTTTTTGAGTGATAGTAATTTTTATCGCGTCGAAAACGAAGGTGACTCTATCTCTCGGCAAACGATATCGCCGCTTACCGTACAAGCTTCTGTCTTCAATATGGTCCTCTCGGATCAATTAGGCACCTTTGGCTTGAGCGATAGTATGTACCAAAAAGTCAGTACCGTCAATCAGGGAGGCATGGTGATTACCACTCTGGAACCCCTGCCGATCTATGCGCCTTATCTCGGTAGGGTATTGATCTCACGCAAAGGCAAACTGGTACAAGGGGTGATCTTGATGGACCCTGCAGGTGAAATTGCTAGTAAACAGTTTTATCGCAATTACGACCTCAGTGGAGGATTACCCTTCCCTAGAGAAATTATCCAACTTAGCTATCAGTACGGCCAGCAAATTTCGACCCGCATAACCACCTTTGAAAACATCCAATTTAATGCAGAAGACACGCATCAGCTGTATCATTATCAGTTGCCTACTCAGTAGCATCAGCCTGTGGGGACAAAGTAGGGAAGAACTTGCTGCTATGCGCCAAGTGATGCCCGTTCCGCAAGCGGAAACTCCCTATTGGCAGACCCTAAAAACGGAAAATAATAATGAAGTGGAGTGGGTCGCTACTCAGATGTTTGTTATGTATAAAGTCTTGATTTCTTCTCAGGACGGCCAAAAGTGTTCCTTTCATCCCTCTTGCTCCGAATACGCACTCAAAGTAGTGAAGCAAAAAGGGATCCTCGAAGGTATGCTGGCCACTTTTGATCGCCTCACCCGCTGCAATGGCCTGAGCCCAGAGTGGTATGAAGTAGATCGTGAGCGACGCGTTTTAATTGACCAGCCATAGTATGCGGATCTTCCTTTTTCTTTGCGCTTTTTGGAGTTTTTTTTTCTGCTACTCGCAGAACGATAAGAATCTCTTCGACGAAGCAAATTCTTTGCGTTATGCGAAGCATCTTTACGAAAGTCGGCAATATCAGTCTGCTGCCGTCGAATACGAACGAGTACTCTTTTTTCGAGCGGGGGACAGCAGCGTACAGCAATTTTTATTGGACAGCTATTTTCGAGCGGCCAACTATCAAGTAGGACTGCAAAGGGCGCAACAATTATACCCAGTCGATCAAAGTATGCCCGGAAGCCTCGCTTATACTTATGCGAAGCTCCTTTTGCGGAGCGGCAATCATTTACAGCTAACAGGATTTCTCAACCGTAGCCCTAGTCTAAAACGACCCGACCGAGCATTGCTCCAAATCGGCAATGCGCTCTTGACCCGTGATTGGCAAGCGGCTCAAGCCTCTTACTTGGAGTATCAGGATATCCCCCTAATCAGTAGTACATATGCTAGTTTAATAGATCGGAGTCAAAACCTCTCCCGTAAAAAGCCTTTTGTTGCGATGAGCATGAGTATCGTCGTTCCCGGTTTAGGGAAAGTATACACCAGTCAATGGAAAGACGCGATTATCTCCTTCCTGACAGTGAGTAGTTTTGCCTTTACCGCTTGGCGCAGCTACAATCGCAATGGTTTCGAAAGCCCCTTTTTCTGGATTTATGGGGGGCTCGCTTTGGGCTTTTATGGTGGGAATTTATATGGCTCCTGGCAGTCTGCTGTACGTTATAATGAAAGAGAAATTCATAATCTGATTCATGATACGGAAGCTAGTTTGTACCCTCGTCTTTAGTGCGCTAGCTGCTTGGGGGCTCAAAGCGCAAAGTCTTGAGGAGACTTATGTGATGGCTCAGTCTTTGCAAGCGCAAGGCCAATATGAAGCTGCTATTGCCGCCTATGAGCGGGTGTTGTTTTTTGATACTCAACAGCAATTTCAAGGCGCGAGCTACCGAAAGTTGGCTATTTGTGCAGAAGCTTTGGGACAATTCAAGCAAGCGGACCGCTATCTCAATTTTGCCTATTATTTACAGACGGAACCAGCGCTTCAGCGAGAGATACAATTCCAACAGATTCGAGTCCGACTATTGAGACAGGATTTTGTGAGTGCTCAGGAGGAGTTATGGTTGTTGGGGGCTCTCAGCTCCGGTGAACGCGGGACTTATCATCTGTATGGCTTTGTGGCAGCTTTTGGGATGGGGGCTTACGACTCTGCCCAATATCATATCGATTTTTTTGTCGGAGAAAATGACAGCTTGGGAGCAGTGGTGGCGGATCTATTCGCACAAAATGACAAGGTCTCTAAAATCAGTGCTCGCAAAGCCAAAATCCTGAGTATCATCTTGCCGGGCCTAGGGCAGTTTTATGCCGGCGAAGTCAAGGCGGGCATCAATAGTCTAGGACTCACAGCAGGCATTTTGATCTTGGGGATCCAAGTCGCGATTCGCTCTAGCGCTTTAGACGCGATTTTTTCGATTGTGCCCTGGTTTACTCGTTACTATCAAGGCGGTTATCTCCGCGCGGCCGATTTGGCAATCCGTAAGCGGGAGCGCCGTAGAGCCGAAATCTATCAGGAATTGTTGGGCGTAATTGGGGAGTAGTTTGTGGGGGACTACCGCTTCGCGGAACGCTTATCAGTAGCCGCCAACGGCCCTAGTTTAATGCCGAAATCAATCGAACTCTACCCCTTAAAATTCGCTGGTAAAGTGGAAGCTCACTTCTGGGAAGAGGTCTCTCGTAGAGTTGAGATCCCAAGATGTAGTCGCCAAGAAAACGTCTCTACCATCCTTATCCACGGCCATATTACGGGCCTTGCGTCTCTTAAATTCTTTGAGTTGCTCTTTGTTCTCTGATGAAATCCAGCAGGCTTTGTGGAGGCTCGCATTTTCATAGCGGACTGTCGCACCATATTCGTGCTGGAGGCGATATTCGATTACATCAAACTGCAGGGCGCCCACCGTCCCGATGATCTTGCGAGTATTGAAAGTGCTGGTAAACAATTGGGCTACGCCCTCATCTGTCAGCTGGTGCAAGCCTTTGGCTAGCTGCTTAGACTTCATAGGATCGCCATTTTCTACGTAGCGAAATAACTCAGGCGAGAAGCTCGGGATACCTTTGAAGTGCAATTGTTCACCGCTAGTGAGGGTATCGCCGATCTTGAAGTGGCCGGTATCGTATAAGCCCACGATGTCGCCGGGATAGGCTTCTTCTACGATTTCCTTTTTGGCCGCCATGAAAGAGGTCGGACTAGGAAACTTGAGCTTACGATCGAGGCGGATGTGTTTGTAATTGGTATTGCGCACAAACTTGCCTGAGCAGACCCGAAGAAAGGCGATTCGATTGCGGTGCTTGGGGTCAATATTGGCGTGAATCTTAAAGACAAAGCCCGAAAATGAATCTTCATAAGGAGAGACTTCGCGTTCCTCCGTAGGAGAAGGCTGAGGACTAGGCGCAATCTGAACAAAGCAATCTAGCATTTCTCGTACGCCAAAATTATTGATGGCGCTGCCAAAAAAGACTGGTGAAATCATCCCCTCTTGGTACATTTCTAGATCAAACTCTGAATAGACTTCGTTGATGAGTTCGACTTCTTCGCGGAGGGTATCTGCTGGATCGCTGCCTATTTGATCGTCTAGTTGAGTATCGCTAAGGTCATCGATTTCTATGCTATCGCTGATCGTCTGTTTGTCTTGACTCGTAAAGAGAGCCAGATTTTGTTCGAAGAGATTATAAACTCCCTGAAAGGATTTGCCCATCCCAATGGGCCAAGATAGCGGGCGTACATTGAGTTTGAGTTTTTGCTCGATTTCGTCCATGAGCTCAAAGGGGTCTTTTCCTTCGCGGTCCATCTTATTGACAAAAACGATGATAGGCGTATCTCTACGACGACATACTTCTACGAGTTTTTCAGTTTGAGCCTCGACCCCTTTGGCGACGTCAATCACGACGATCACGCTATCTACTGCGGTGAGCGTCCGGAAGGTATCCTCGGCAAAATCTTGGTGACCGGGAGTATCGAGGATGTTGATTTTACGATCGTTGTACTCAAAACCCATGACGGAGGTCGCTACGGAGATCCCTCTTTGTCGTTCGATCTCCATAAAATCAGAGGTCGCCGTCTTTTTGATCTTATTGGATTTGACGGCCCCTGCTACTTGTATGGCACCTCCAAACAGGAGTAGTTTTTCGGTGAGGGTAGTCTTACCGGCATCCGGGTGGCTAATGATCGCAAAGGTGCGTCTACGCTTGATTTCTGATTGAAAACTCATGGGTAAAAAACTGAGTGGCAAAGGTACAAAAAAATGTGTCTAGGTAGGACCTAGACACATTTTTTATCTTTTAAGCTAGAATCAGCTTAGCGGCAAACTAGTTGCTGCTAGAGCTTTCCATACCTCCATCATACATACGGTAAAGACCTTCGATCTTAGGTACGACGATGAATTCAGTACGACGGTTAGCTTGACGACCTTCTTCAGTCTCGTTGTCAGCGATAGGCATTGTATCACCTTTTCCGCTAGCAGTCATGCGATTTTCATCAACACCATTTTCTACTAGGGTACGAACAACGTTTAGAGAACGAGCAACGCTCAAGCTCCAGTTGTCTTTGTACTTTTTGCGGTGGATACGTACAGGCTCATTGTCAGTATGACCTTCAACCAAAACGCGTAGACCTTGGTTGCGGTTAAATACTTCTGCGAGCTTAGCGATTACCTCTTCAGAATCTTCAGTCAACACATCACGGCCAGACTGAAACAAGATGTTGT
>JBCAWW010000479.1:0-4884 GCA_038534415.1 Bacteroidota bacterium
TGCAGTACCAGCACTCGCCAAAAATACCTGGGTACTTATCAGGCAACTTATGATGGATGCTTCACCACCTCTCCCAATCATCAGGTATTGGTAGAGCAAGCAGATGGAAACAATTTTGGCGTTTATATATATGATTTGGGGGACTACGAATGTCCAGAAGGCGTAGGTAGAGTAAAGTTAGAGGCAACCGTCGATAGTGTCAAAATAACGATCCCAGAGCAAGATATTGACTGTGGGCAAATCGTCTACACATTTAGTGGTATCGGCAGTATCCAAGGTAGCATCTTGACGATCGACTTTCAGGTCAAATATGACGCAGATGGCATCATGCGGGAAGATAATTGTACCGCGAGCCTAGAAAAATAAAACTTAAAGATGAAGTTAAGCCGTTTTCTCCTCTTGCTTTTTGTAGGATTTTGTTTTTTGCCCGCTTGTAATCAGGACCCTTGTAAAGACACTATTTGTGGAGCCAATGGCGAATGCCAATCCGGCATCTGTGAATGTAATCCCGGCTATATGACAGACGACTTTGGTCGCTGTGAGCTCAGTATTGCGGAGCAAATTGCAGGCAATTATCACGCGACTTCTACAGGCTGCAACATTGATGAATACGTCTTGACAATCCAAGAAAATCCCGCTGTTAGTGGAGGTTTATTTATTGTCAATATCGGTAAGTACACCTGCAATAGCACTGGTGGAGAGCTCAGTATTCGGGCCAATTTCACCTCTGAAACCCAATTTGATATCGAAGCGGAGGAGATCTATTGTGATCAGTATAGCATTATCGGTACAGGAACCTTCAATCCAGCCGATAGTACGATCCAGATTTTTTATCGCGCAGAGTATGAAATTGGCGGCGGCAGTCAAATCATCGAAAACTGTACCGTAGACTTAGTCAAGTAAAGAGTCTCAACAAAAACAGTCCTCAGGGCTAAGACAATACCCAAAAGTCTTACTACTAAATACTTTTGTCTTACGGCTCTGGCGGCGGGCTTACCGAAGTCCAACCCCCATCTATGATCAGTGATTGACCTGTGATCTGCCTGGCTTGTGGCGAGAGGAGAAAGAGGGCGGCATTGGCAATATCTGTTGTCGTAGAGACCCTAGCGCTGGGCGTGATACGTTCCCAAGTAGCGGTATAATCGGGATCTTCTAAAGTACGTTCGGTGAGAGTAGCTCCGGGTGCAATAGCATTGACAGTGATTTGGTGGGGGGCCAGTTCGACACTTAAAGCCTTGGCTAGCATTTCTAGCGCTGCTTTGGTCATGCCATAAGCGCTGAGATTGGGGTGGGCCTGATGCCCCGTAACCGAAGACATAAACAAAATGCGCCCTCCATCCCCCTGTTTGATGATTTGATGAGCAGTTTGTTGGGCTAAGAAAAAGGAGCCTTGGAGGTTGAGCGCCATGAGCTCTTGAAATTGGGATAGTTGATAATCCAAAAAGCTACCAAAGGTCGTGATTCCAGCATTGGCCACGGCAATATCTAAACGCCCAAAATGCCGTACTGCGGCCTCAACCATCGCTTTGATGAGGGTGATTTGGCTAGCGTCTCCGACGAACGCTTCGGCTCGCCCCCCTTCGGCTTTGATCGCCTCGACTGAGCGTTCGGCGAAGCCGGCCTCTATATCATTGATGAGCACACTGGCACCCTGCATCGCCAACTGACGAGCGATCTCAAAACCGATCCCTTGGCCTGCCCCCGTGATAATGGCAACTTGGCGGTCAAAAGTCCCTTTTCCCATATTGGAAGATAGGAGTTTTGCCTAATATCTAAGCCTCTTTTTTGGCAGGATCGAGGTTGGGAATAAAGAGTTTGAAGCAAGAGCCTTGTTTAGAACTTGAGGCTAAATGAATTTCACCTTGATGCCGAGAGACGATTTTTTGACAAATATTCAAGCCTAAGCCGCTGCCTTTATATTCGTAAGAATCATGTAATCGCTTGAAGGGTTCAAAAATCTTTTCTGCCATCTCTTCCGGCACTCCAATGCCATTATCTTCAAAATAAAAGCAGTGGCCATTAGCTTCGGCTTTATAGCTAACCAGAATCTTAGGTTGCTGTTCGCTGCCTTTGGGTTGATACTTGATGCCGTTGGCAATAAGATTTTGGAAAACGATTTTTAGCGAGGCCTCATGTCCATATAGCTGTGGCAAGGCTGTTCCTTGAACGATCGCGGCAGTACGCTCAATATCATCATGTAAATCTTTTTTGATCCGCTCAAACATGGCTTGGACATCTACTTTTTCGAAAGCATAATTTTCTCGATCTGACTTGGTAAAAAGATCAAGCTCTTCGATCAACTTATGCATGGACAAAGAGGATTCGCTGATAAAACTCAACAATTCTGCTTGCTCTGGATCGGGTGCTTTGGCCTGGCGCCTCTGTAGCAATCCCGTAAATGAATGGATCGTCCGAAGAGGAGCCTTCAAATCGTGGCTCATGATGTCGGTAAAATCCTCCATTTCCTGATTCTTGCGCGCGAGCTTGGCAATGACTTCAGCCTTTTCGTATTCGAGCGTTTCGAGTTTGTCATAAAAATATACCAAACCCAAAAAAGGAGGAATCAAACCAATCATAAAAAGATAGTTGGTAAATAGCGGGAGGCTCACCAAAAAATTGCATAAAAAGAATAGATTAAGACTAATCAGTAAAATCAAAATTTTTACAGAAATAGTCCGAAAAACCACTGTAGAGGTCATTGCCCCAATCAAAAGGATAAAATCGACGATCACGATTTCTTGATTGAGCACTGCATAAAAAGGGGTAATCGAAAAGAAGGCAAAGAGACTAATCGTGGCCGCGTATTTACTCTGCTCTTTGACAATAAAATAATTGGAGAGGAGCATGCCTACGATGAGATAAATCGCCATAGCAAAATTATGCCAATCAGCCCAATAAATCCGAAGAATAAGTTGAAAAGACAAAGTGCCAATAAATGCAGAATTGATCACATTCATCGTTTTGATTTGCCTTATATCCGAAGGTGTATGCGTATCGCAAATGCCCCAACCAAATAGAGAAGAAAGTTTCACGAGGGAAGTACTAAAATCCATTACTGAATAAAATAAAAGTCATGCTTGGGACGGTATACTCCCCAAACGATTGGCAACTCTAGATAGAGCTTGCTTGATTATTTACTTGATAATTAGCCCTTGCTTATGAATGGCAAAATTAAGCAAGCGATTGGCAATTCCAAAAGATTGTATTATTTCAATTTTCGTACAAAATCCCCGTGCTTTGGCAAGATCCAAAACGCCACCTTACAAGCAGAAAGCGACCTTCCCAAACTAGAGGGAAAGGTCGCTTTCTATAAAAAATTTGTTTAAGCTCTATTCGCGCAATCCAATGCCCAGATCTTTGAGCGCCGCATCAGGAACGGTAGCAGGAGCATCCATCATGAGGTCGCGGCCACCGGCTGTCTTAGGGAAGGCAATCACATCGCGGATACTAGATTCGCCGGCCATGAGCATCACCATGCGATCCACGCCAAAGGCGCAACCACCGTGTGGAGGCGCACCATATTCGAAGGCGCGGAGCATAAAGCCAAATTTGGCTTCTTTTTCTGCTTCAGAAAGCCCGAGGATGTCAAAGATTTTGTCTTGCACATCTTTGCGGTGCACCCTGACAGAGCCACTTACGATCTCATTGCCATTGATCACCATATCGTAGCTCTGAGCTACTACGCGATCTGGCTCAGAGTAGAGGTATTGCAAATCTTGTTCACGCGGCATACAAAATGGATGGTGCGCAAAGGTCAATTCACCTGTTTCTTCGTCTTCTTCAAATAGTGGGAAGTCTACCACCCAAAAGACAGACCAAGCCTTAGGATCGATCCAGCCCTCGGCCTTGCCGAGATGGAGGCGCAAATCCCCAAGGATTTTACGGACTTTACGATGCTTTTGGTCGGCAACGATGAGAAGTACATCTCCTTTTTCCGCCCCGGCGAACGCTAATATCTTTTGTAGGTGCTCTTGGCTATAAAATTTATCAACAGAAGACTTGATGGTACCGTCTTCGTTGTATTTGACGTAGACTAAGCCTGTGCCGCCACGATGTGGCTCCTTCACAAAGGCAGTCAGTTTGTCGAGTTGTTTACGAGTATAGCTAGCACAACCCTTGGCGACAATACCTGCGAGCAAGCCATCACCTTCGATGAGATTGTTGAAAAGACCAAACTCAGTTCCCGCAAGCTGCTCATTGAGATCGACGATCTTACAGCCAAAACGAAGGTCTGGCTTATCAGTACCGTAATACTTGATGGCATCCTTATAAGGCATATGGATGAAGTCAGGAAGCTCTACGTCCATGACATCTTTGAAGACAAACTTGGTCATGCCTTCAAACATACTGAGTACGTCCTTTTGATCTACAAAAGACATCTCACAGTCAATCTGCGTAAACTCCGGCTGACGGTCTCCTCTAAAGTCTTCATCACGAAAACACTTGACAATCTGGAAGTAACGGTCCATGCCCGCAACCATCAATAATTGCTTGAGGATCTGTGGCGATTGTGGCAAGGCGTAAAAAGCACCATGCTGCAAACGAGAAGGCACGATGAAATCACGTGCACCTTCAGGAGTTGATTTGATCAAAAATGGCGTCTCGATCTCCAAAAACTGTTGACTCTCCAAATAGCGACGTGTAGCACTGATCACCTTTGACCGCATGATCATATTGCGGGTCATCTGAGGACGGCGCAAATCGAGGTAGCGATACTCCATGCGCAAATCTTCCAAACCGTCTGTCTCATCTTCGATGAGGAAAGGAGGGAGCTTGGCATCATTGAGGACGCTGATTTCGCTGGGCACCAATTCTACCGCACCCGTAGCGATTTTGTCATTTTTGCTTTCGCGTTCGGCGACGACACCTTTGACTTGGACGACA
>JBCAWW010000480.1:0-4881 GCA_038534415.1 Bacteroidota bacterium
ATCGGCTAGGTCTTGAAGTAGATATTGATGGTACTCTTCTGCTTCAAGACCTAGCCGATGAGGCGCTCCGTGAGCAAGCTACATATATCTACACCACCAAAATGGCCTTTGGCCATCAAAATAATCAGGCCTACGACAAAGCCTTGCCTTATGTAATAGCGGCCAACCAAAAGGACCCAGACTTTCGTGCGCATAAAGTCCTATTGCTAGAAAATGCGCGTGCACGATTTATGAACGATAGCAAAAATCGGCAAGAAAATTATAAAGCTTATATCGCCGCTACTACCCACGACTCGGTCAAGAGGGAGTTAAAAGCCCTATTTTTGAGTTTAGAGTTTCAAGAGTTAGTGCAAAGAAGAAATGATGATGATTTTGGCCTCGCTTTGAGGTATCTGGAAGACTTATATCTCCTCAAACCCGAGATAGCGGAGCTGCGCTACAATTACATCAACCTGGTGCGCGTCATTGCCAACGAAAGCGAAGCAGGAGCTACTTATATGGAGCATATACTTGCCGTGCAAGATTCTCTGATCGCCCTCGATAAAGGCGAGTTGTTGGCCCCAATGGTATGTGAAACCATGCTCCTCAGCATCCGCAATAAGTTTCGCGAAAACGAACTTTCATTGGGGCTTAGTTACCTCAATACGTTCAAAGAAGGCATCGGTACGCGTTTTGAGATACCGGAGGAAGAGATGGACCCCTTTATCGGCGATGCTTATTGGGAGTATGCCGCCTATTATATCCGTCGAGTCAACTACAAAAAGGCGCGTGCCGTGCTCGAAGAAGCCCGCCAATATTTGACAGACGATGGTTTTATCGATGAGCAGATCAAAAATGTATTGATCCCGCTGGGAGGTTAGTTTTGCCTTTGCTGCTTCGCAGAACGCTTGTCTCTGAGGGGGCGGCATAGATGTACAAGCCTGCATCTGACAATTTGTAGCGACCTATTGCCTATGCCGATATAGTTTCTTACTGCTTCGCAGAACGATTATCAGCGTTCCGCGCAGCGGTAGATACTAGAACTTGCTCCCTCTTGATAAAATCCTTTACTTATAAATAAACACACATTACTTCCCTTCTATGCCTCAAGGCGCGAATAAGAACCTTTTTCCCTTGCAAAGTCAAGATTCAGACACACCTACTGGAGAAAACCATCTCTTTGTAGTGGGGATCAATACCTATCGGCAGGTAGCAAAATTGGCGAATGCCCGCAAAGATGCTGTTGATTTTGTGCGCTTGCTGCATCAGCATTATCAATTTGAAAAGGAACGGATCACCGAATTGTATGATGAGGCTGCTACTCGTCGTAACATCATCAATCGTTTTCGCCAACAAATCGGCAAATTAAAGGAGCACGATAATCTTATCATTTTCTTTTCGGGGCATGGGCACTATGATGAAGTGCTCAAGGAGGGTTTTTGGGTGCCGGTCGATGCCGAATACGAGTCAATCGACACCTATATCTCTTATGACTTTTTGCTCAAAGTAGCCAAGGCGGCTGATAAAGCTCGGCATGTATTGTTTATCGTAGATTCTTGTTATTCAGGGGCGGTTTTGGTGCGAGGTCGCGATACCCATCTCAAGCGTCTCGAAAGGGATGCTTCGCGTTGGATTATTGCTTCAGGCCGAAATGAAGTAGTACCAGATGGACTTGCCGGTGAAAACAGTCCCTTTGCTAAGGAGTTACTCACTGTGCTCAAAGATAATGCTGGGCAGGGTATTCACACCCTTAGGCTGATCGACCGCTTGACCGAAAATGTAAGTTGGAACTCTAGCCAAACTCCCATCGGACAACCCTTGCATGGAGTCGGCCATAAAGGCGGTCAGTTTGTCTTTAGGCCTCGCCGAGATGAATCCAAAGATTGGGCCATCGCCCAAAATGCACACACGCTAAGGGCTTATAAAAACTATCTCAAAACTTGGCCGAAGGCCCAGCATACAGATGAAGCCAATTGGCAAATTGCCCTACTCGAAAATACCTGGGCTGCCTTTCATCACTATAGCGAAATCGGCGGCAAACATATCAAAGAGGCGCTTGCCAAAATTAAGCTTATTGAGGACCAGAGACGTCAAAAAGCGAAATCCTCTCCCAAACCTAAAAACCTCAAAGAATATGTAGCAGTCGCACAAACATGCTTTGTCGCAGGCGATTATCTGGAGGCAAAGTCACTGCTACAGCAGGCGTTGTCATTGGCAGATGCTGCCACGAAGCGGACTATTCAACAAAGGATCACCCAATGTGAAAATGAATTGGCTTTTCAAAAAGCCTATAGCGAGGCCGAAATGGCGATCAAGCAAGCACAAAAACCACTTGCTCGTCAAAAGCTGAAGGAAGCCTTGACTTATCCGAGTCAACACAAAGCCCAAGCGCAAAGTCTCCTAGCAAACATCTCGACAGCTTGGTGGCGACAACCGAAGTTCTTATATCCGGGCATAGCCGCAATCGTGCTGGGAGCGGTGCTCTCAGTCTGGGGGCTTATGCCTGATACCAACATGGACGAGCAGTCAACGAGAGAGGAAGCTATAGATGAGCGCACCCAAGAAGGCCAAACCGAAATTAATTCTATTATTTCGCCTCCAACCACTACTCCTAGTAGCCCTCCGCAAATCACTACTTTTGAAATCACCACCCAAGAAGGGGCGGCAACGCTTTTGTATGGGCTTAGCTCTCAAGACGATATTAAATCGATAAACTTAGATTGGGGCGATGGTACGCAAGAGTTCATGCCCAGAGACAAACTAGTCGGCCAAATCGATCATAGCTATCAAAGCAGCAAAACTTTTACCGTCAAGCTTAGGGTCCTCAACGAAGCTGGCCAAAAGAGTGAAAAGGAGCAATCATTAAATATCAAACTGCCTACCCCCTTTCCCGATAAGCCCATTGCCTATTTCGATCTCGCTGAGCGGAACAATGCTAGAGATAAGGAGTGTATTCAATCAGTGCGAAACCGAAATGATAAAAAAAGTGCACTTGCTTTTAACGACAGCAACTTTAGTGGCTGCGGTTTTGGGAGTGATAATAGTACGGCTGGCTATTTGTTAGCGCCACATCTCGACTTTTCTGAGAACTTTAGCTTTTCGATTTGGGTTCGACCTAGCAGAAAGAATGAGAATGGCTGGATTGCGGGTCAAGTAGGCTGGGCTCGATTCTTTTTTGGCTATGATGAAGAAGTAGGAGGCGGCAAAACCAACCAAATTTCCTTCATCATCCCCAATAAGAGCGGGAAGCTGATTGTTACTGATCCTAAAGCCTGTCCAATCGGTGTAGATAAAAGGGGGAAAGAGCTCCCTAATGCGGAAGCTTGGACGCATTATGTAGTTACAGTAACACAAGATAACAAAGGCACTACCGCTACCCTCTTCCGCAATGGCAAACGAGCCACTAGTCCAGTCACTCAAAGGAGTTTTTCTACCAATCCATCAAAAGCTAAATTTATCATGGGTAATCGGAAAGACGGTGATGCATTTGACCCTTATCAAGGCCGTATGGATGACATAAGGATCTACAAGCGAGTGCTTTCTCAAGCAGAGATCGACTTGCTTTATACTGAAAAATCGAACTGATCAAGCTCCTCTCCATTTCCGATGATCCCACTCAAAACCCCGCCTTTGCGGACAAGCCTGTTTGCCAGCCGATTCTCGCAGGCTTTGGGCCTTATTATGAGCAGATCGGCTATTAGCCGTCTTGGATGGGGTATTTTGCCGCCTTCGCCGAACGCATTCTCGTTACTGGCGGATTGAAAAGTGTTCCGCGCAGCGACAAAGTCTGGGAATGGATTTTTGCGCCCTAAACTGTAACTTGAACCTATGTCATCACCGATCATACAAGCCAAGACCCTCCAATTTATCCGCGACCTCCAAAAGCACAACGATCGCGATTGGTTTCAGGAAAATAAGCCTCGCTACGAAATTGCACGCGCCAATATGGTCGACTTTTCCGAAGCCCTGATGGACGGCATGCTCGATCAAGACAATATCGTACCTGTAACAGGCAAGAAAATGCTTTTTCGTATTTATCGAGATGTGCGTTTTTCGAAGAATAAAGCCCCTTACAAAAACCACTTTAGCGGTCGCATGAAACGAGCTACTGAACAGCTGCGTGGCGGCTATTACTATCATATCATGCCCGATGGGGGGAGTTTTATTGCCGGCGGATTTTGGGGGCCGGAAAAAGACGATCTCCGTCGAATCCGCGATGAACTGGCCATGGATGCGGAGCCATTGCGAGAGATCATTGCCCAAAAGAAATTTGTTGACAACTTTGGCGAGCTTGTAGGTAGCGCCCTCAAAACAGCCCCCAAAGGCTTTGATAGGGAGCATCCAGACATTGATCTGATCCGGATGAAGCAGTTTATCGTGCGAAAATCCTTTAGCGATAAAGAAGTGCTAGGCAAGGACTTTATCGAAAATCTCCTCGACGCCTATGCCGCTATGCTGCCCTTTTTCAATTATATGAGCGAAGTCCTCACCACCGACGCCAACGGTCGCAAAATTGTATAATAAACCCAGTTGATCTTTACTGAGGGTTTGGCTTTGTCCGCCACTCGGGAAAAGGGGAGGATTGTGCGGCTGGATCGTGGCGGACTAGCATTTTGTGTCCTTTTGGGCGATGCAAAAGGACAAAGCATTATCAAAAGAAAATCATTATGGAAAAAGCACTCCAAAGCATGATCGACAATATGCCTGCCAAGACAGGCAAATCGCTCGACGAATGGAAAGCCCTCCTCAAAACTCAATCCTTTGCCAAGCATTCGGAAGCTGTCAAATTTCTCAAGACCGAACATGGAGTAAGCCACGGTTTTGCCAACACGATTGTCAGCCTTGCAAAAGCGGAAGGCCAAGCCGAAGTAGATTGGGTTGAGGAGGGCTTTCCATTCGTCG
>JBCAWW010000481.1:0-4878 GCA_038534415.1 Bacteroidota bacterium
TATTTATGGCCCTAGCAATCCTTACCATAGCCTGTTTGCTGTCCTATGCGACTTCTCGCTACTTCCCTATCGAAAGCTTAGCTTTTGTCCAAAAGCGGCAAAAACTGAGCTTAACTCTATCAGTCGCTATGGCTTTGCTAGCTCTTTATATTTTCACCGAAACCTATGATTTTGCTACCGCGCTGATTGTTTGGCTTACTGCTTACATGACCATCCTTACGTCAGTCATAGTTTCTCTCAAAATAAATGCGAAATCAATCTGGCTCTGGGGAGGACTTTGTCTCGTTTCAATCATGCTTGATCTATTTTAATATGCCTGCAAAAGCAAAGTATCTATCCTCTGGTTGGAGACGTACTAGCAAAGTACTTGCCGCCACTTTGGGCGCTTATGCTACTACCATGTTTATCCATTCGGCATTGGCTAAAGTAGCACCTGATGACACTCCTGTTTTACTGACTGCCACGTTTACGGGCTTTTTTCTCTGGGTTGGATTCATGATCATGGTCTATATGATCGAAAAAGCCTGGATCTCTTGGACTATTTTGCTCTCCCTTTGTGGCTTGAGTGCATTATTAATTTTCCTGTAAAATGAAAAAGCTAAAAGGTTTAGGTAATCGCACCTACAACGTATTGTTTCACACCCATACGGTGGCAGGCATAGTGATCAGCTTTGCCCTCTTTGTCATCTTCTATGCCGGTGCTTATTCTATCTTTAGACATCAGATAGAACAGTGGGAAAATCCAGATATGCGTCAGCCAATAGTTGCAGATTTTGATATAGATGCAGGTCTGCAAATGATTGACAGCGTTTACCAACTCAATTATCATGAAGTAACTAACCTTTACGTTCCTCACGAAGGATCTCCCTTATTTAGGGTGTATGGTGCCTTTGACGATACCGATACTAGCACGAAGCGGATGGGAGCGTATATAAGTCCTCAAGACATGAGGATTCAGGATACCAAAAAGCCACTTACTACTGTAGGAGATACGATCTACTTCCTACATTATTTCCGCCAAATCCCTACCGTTGGCATTTATATATCAGGCTTGGTTGCCCTATTTTTCCTTTTTGCCATCGCAACAGGCGTGCTCATTCACTGGCGTAATTTACTAACTAAGTTTTACGCGTTCCTCAAAGAGGGAAAATGGAAATTGATCTGGACTAATGCTCATACGGTACTAGGCGTGATAGGTCTCCCGTTTCAGATTGCCTACGCCATCACCGGTGCCTTCTTTGGATTGCTAAGTATTATTCTCCTACCGACTGTATTTTTGCTTTATGATGGAGATACTGAGCAAGTTTTTGCCAAAGTCAATCCTGCGAGTGCGCTTAGCGTTTCTGAAGACGCTACTGATTATCAGCATTTTTCAATTAATGAATTGTACGCTGACGTTCAGGCTCAATATCCAGGTTATCATATTCATAGGATTGCAGTTCAGAACTATGGCAAAGAAGACGCACTCGCAACCTGGAATATTGACGATGAAAAAGGCATCAATTCTAGTGGCACCTTAGTGATGCGGATGAAGGATGGGAAGATCTTGAAGGAGTATAGTATCCTTCCAGATAAAAAATCTTATGCCTATTCAGTAATTGATTATATCAGCAAGTTACATTTTGCCTCCTTCGGAGGAACGCTTATCAAAGTCCTGTATTTTGTATTGGCGATGATCACCTGTTTTATGATTATTAGCGGGGTATTGATTTGGCGTAAAGCCCGAGACAACAAACGTTATACATATCAACAACGCCTCTTTCATCACCGAGTAACCAAAACGTATCTTGCGATTTGCTTGAGTATGTTTCCTGCCTTTGCCATTATTTTCCTCGCCAATAAACTGGTTCCAATGGATCTCACTGGGAGGGTCAGTATCGTAAATGGTATTTTCTTTTCTAGCTGGTTACTCCTGACCCTTCTCGGAGTCATCTGGAATAAATACGCCCAACAAAATCGTAATTATCTGATCATTGGAGGTGCTTTATCCCTTTTCATCCCAATTGTCAATGGAGTTGCCAGCGGATCATGGATTTGGAATAGCTGGATTTCCTATCCCTCAGTGGCTTATGTTGATTTATTTTGGTTCATCGCGGGTTTGACTGCTTTGTATCTATCTTTCTTTGTGTTGAAAGTAAAGGCTGAATCTGATAGGCCAAAACTAGTTCAAGAGGGCGGCACTTCGCGATCAGGTGCAAAAGTGTACCATTCTAAAGAAGCTGTTTTAAATCATTAAACCTTTAGTGATTGTCATTTTTTGTAGGTCCCCTTAGCGGGGAACGCTACCTCCTTAGCAGATATTATTAGCATTATTTAGATTTGTTCTAAATAACTATATTTGCAGAATCGATCATATTTAACACTGAATTAATGATAAGACAACTCTTCATATTACTGCTTACGTTCATACTCACTGCCTGCGGTAGTGAATCAGCAGAATCAAAGCAGTCAGAATCTTCTCAAGAGGAGAAAGAAATCACGCTTTACACTCACCGCCACTATGATACTGACAAACAAATATTTGCCCAATTTGAGGAGCAAACAGGAATCAAAGTCAATGTAGTCAAGGCAAGTGCCGATGAACTGATCGTCAAAATGGAAAACGAAGGTGCTCAATCCCCAGCGGATTTGCTCATCACCGTAGATGCAGGCCGTTTGGTCCGAGCTAAAAGTAAGGGCCTTTTGCAATCCGTTGAGTCAGAAACTTTGAATCAAACCATACCCAATCACCTTCGCGACGCGGATGGGCAGTGGTTTGGTCTCACCAAAAGAGCTAGGGTAATCGTCTATGATAAAGAGAAAGTCGATCCTAGTGAACTCTCTAGCTATGAAGCGCTCACCGATTCAAAATGGAAAGATAAGATTCTTATTCGCGCCTCTGGCAACATTTATAATCAATCTTTGATGGCTTCTATCATTGCCAATGATGGCGAGGAGCAAGCCAAAGAATGGGCTGAAGCTCTCGTCGGAAATTTTGCTCGTTCCCCGAAGGGTAACGACAGAGATCAGGTAAAAGCTATCTTGGCTGGCGAAGGCGAATTGGCCATCATCAATACTTATTATCTCGGTCGTTTGATCAACTCTCAAGATTCGCTCGAAGCACAGGCTGGAAATGCGGTAAGCGTATTTTTCCCTAATCAGGAAGATCGAGGCACCCACATCAACATTAGCGGTATCGGAGTCGCCAAACATGCGCCAAATCGCGAAAATGCAATCAAGCTTATCGAATATATGGTAAGCCAAGAAGTCCAAGAAATTTTTGCTCAAGCAAATTATGAATATCCAGTAAATCCAGAGGCCGCCTCTTCAGAACTACTCGAATCATGGGGTAATTTCAAAGAAGACAATTTACCTTTGTCAAAATTAGGCGAGTTGAACAAGCAAGCAGTGATCATGTTTGACGAAGTCGGCTGGGACAAATAAAAGCATGCGAATCGGCTTTAAACATCTAAAAAGAGATATAAACCAATGGTCAATTTATACTTTGGCCATTGGTTTATTGATTGCAGTCCCTGTGTTTGCCATTTTCATTTATCTCTTTGATGGGGTCGGAGAAATGTGGTCTCACATTCTTACCTACTTTTTGCCCGACTATATTTCCAATTCCTTAATCCTATTGCTAGGCACGGGTTCCTTGACCTTTTTACTTGGTACTAGCACCGCTTGGATCGTGGCTAATTACGATTTTCCTTTGCGGAAACTGATCGAATGGCTCCTCTTCTTACCGATGGCGATTCCTTCTTATATTGTAGCCTATGTATATGTTGGCTTGCTCGGATATCAAGGTAGTTTGATCCGGGGGCTCCAAGCTATTGGGGTCTCGATCAATGTCATCGATATCATGAATATTGGGGGCTTGATCTGGGTCCTAAGTATTTCACTTTACCCCTATGTTTATATGGGGACCAAGAGCATGTTTCAGAGTTTTCCTCAGGCAATGCGAGAAAATAGTTCTCTGCTCGGCGCCTCCAATCGACGACACTTTTTTAAGGTTGCTCTCCCTCTGGCCTCTCCCGCTATCATTGCAGGCTTATTTTTGGTATTTATGGAAGTCCTCAACGACTATGGTGCGGCCAAATACTACGGGATCAATACTTTCACTACGGGTATCTTCAGAACTTGGACCGCTCTAGAGGATTTACAATCAGCGGTATATCTCTCCGCCCTGCTCGTGGTCTTGATGTTTTTGCTTAGTAGTCTGATGGGTTGGCTTAGAAATAGAAGGTCATATTCATTACGAGCCAAACAAGAGACCTCCTCAAAAAGGAGAAAACTACAAGGTCGGAAAAAACTGCTCTACCTATTCATACTCTGGATACCAATCGCGATGGGGTTGATTTTGCCCGTTTTCCAACTACTATACTGGGCTTGGCTAACCTTTGATTTGATCTTTAGCTTAGAACTGCTTTGGATCACGTTGCAAAGTTTTGGCGTTGCGCTGAGTGCTGCTTGCCTCATCGTTTTGACGGCTTTGGCCCTGCTCAATTTTGCCAATTGGAATCATCTAAGAGCTTTGAAGTCTCTTTATCGTTTTTCGACAATTGGCTACGTCATTCCGGGTGCGATCATTGGGATTGGGATCATCAAAAGCAGCCAGTCAATCATCAATTTTTTTGATGTGCACTTCCACTTATCGATTGGGCATTTGTTTTACGGCAGTAGTTTTGTCCTGGTATATGCTTACGTATTTCGCTTTTTGGCGGTCGCGTTCAATCCAATCGAAGCCAATAGTCTCAAATTAGGCAAAAACCTTTCAGAGTCTGCTTATACACTCAAGCTTAGCAAACTCAAAACGCTAGCCCGCATCAATCTACCACTCCTCCGTAATACATTAATGGGAGCCTTGGTTTTGGTTTTTATTGATATACTCAAAGAGCT
>JBCAWW010000482.1:0-4875 GCA_038534415.1 Bacteroidota bacterium
GCCTGAGTACTGACAGATTCCCTGCTTTTAGTCAGGCTATCTTAGACTTATGCATCTGCCCCCAATCAAGCTGATTGACTCCTGCTGGAAAATGTATTCATCCTTCTTGAAAATGTATCCATTTGCCAGAATCGCTTACCCCACCTTTGTCTTATAATAAAAACAGAACATTATGAAAAAGGTAATCTTAATCACAGGCTCCTCTTCGGGCATGGGAAAGGACTCTGCACTTCGCTTAATCAGAGAAGGACATATTGTGTATGGCGCTGCTCGTAGAGTAGAAAAAATGCAAGACATCATCAAAGCTGGAGGATATGCTTTGTCCTTAGATGTAACCGATAGAGCATCCATCCAAAAAGTGATTGATCAGATCCTCCTAGAACAAAACAAAATTGACGTTCTTTGGAACAATGCTGGTTATTCTTTGAATGGAGCAGCAGAAAATATTTCGTATGATGAGGCGCTAAAACAATTTGACGTGAATGTTTTTGGGGTCGCCGAAATGACTAAAGCCGTATTGCCAACGATGAGGACTCAAGGATATGGAAAGATTATCAATACCTCATCCATCGGTGGTAAAATGCACATGCCTGTGTTGGGTTCTTGGTATCATGCTTCCAAATTTGCCTTAGAGGGTTGGAGCGATGCGATGCGGATGGAGTTGGAACCTTTTGGGATTGATGTTGTGCTATTAGAGCCGGGCGGGGTGACTACTGAGTTTGTGGATGTACTAAGTAAACCTATGATAGAAAAGGCAAAAGGTACCCCTTACGAAGAAGTGACCGAGAAAGTCGCCAAAGGATTAGTAAAGGCAAACAATCCCAAAAACATGTCTCCCACATCGGTCATTGCAGATGCCATCGTAAAAATCGTGGATGCAAAAAGGCCCAAAACTCGCTACGTGGTAGGCAAAAATGCGAACCTTATCTTGACCATGAGAAGGCTTTTGAATGATAGAACCTACGACAAAGTAGTGCGAAGAATGACCAATATGATGCTAAAAGGATAATAAAAAACTGATGAGTAAGATATATCATATTGAAACAATCAGTGAAATACACCAACAGTTAGGTTTACCCAAACCCAAGCATCCTTTGGTTTCGGTAATTGATAAGTTTCCCGAATCGCAAAACATGAGCCTTCCAGGGGTGCGATTTTCTACCTCTCTATACTCTATTAGCCTAAAGTTGGGATTAGAAGGCACCATTTACTATGGCCGCAATACTTACGACTATCAAGAAGGCACTTTGATTTTTGTAAAACCCAATCAGGTGGTTGAATACGAAGCCGGAAACGAGGAAGCCAGTCATGATCGAACCTGGTCCCTCATTTTTCATCCAGACCTGATTCGTAAATCTGAATTAGGAGGCCAAATAGATAAGTATTCCTTCTTTGACTACGATGCTCGGGAAGCCTTGCACTTATCCGATGACGAAAAAAGCTCCATTCAAGACATCGTCAAGCTGATTCAAAAGGAGATCTCCTTAAACCTTGATCGACACAGTCAAGAATTGATCAACTCAAATATCAAATTATTGCTCGATTACTGTACCCGATATTTTGATCGACAATTTTATACCCGCACCAACTTGAATAAGGATATCGTCGCAGATTTTGAAAAAGCCTTAAAAGCATATTACAATTCTGGCAAAGCCTTAGAAATTGGCGTTCCTACTGTCAGTTTTCTAGGCAAAGAAATGGGCATGTCGCCTTACTACCTGAGTGATTTACTGAAAAAAGAAACTGGAAGAAATACAATCGAACACATCCATTTTTATATCATTGACAAGGCCAAAAGTAAACTGCTGAGTAGCAATCAATCCGTCAGTGAAATTGCCTATGCATTGGGCTTCGAGTATCCCCAGCACTTCGCCAAGGTTTTTAAAAACAAAACAGGTATCAGTCCGAGCGAATATCGCAAAGTAAATTGAAGCCAGTCAGTCTGCATCAGCCCCCTCTTCGCGAGCGTCGCCAATATTTTTTACTTTTTCACCGCTGCGCGGAACGCTTATTCACCCCAGACGCTTTGCAGATTTCCCTATGTCTATGCAGACAGAAGGGGGATGTTGTAGGGGCGTATTGCATACGCCCAAAGAGACAAGCGTTCCGCGCAGCGGCAAAAAAAAAAGCGCCACCCCAATCAGAGATGACGCCGATCTATAAAAATGTGTTTCTCAATCTCTATACAGGCACGTAAATCCGGCTGATCAAATTGTCGATCACATAAGACTTCGTCCTTGAGTAAAAAGTATCGATCGACTCGAGATAACGATGGTAAAAGAAGTTCAATACCAGACCGATCACCAATGCCACCAAAGTCGTATCAAAAGCCACGTTGAGGGTACGGGTAATCTCGGGCATCCCTTCGGCTGTTTTGGCAAGGTGAGCCATACCAATAGAACTCGAAAGCCCAATCAAAGTCCCGATAAAGCCCAGCGAAACGATGGCCCCAAGCAAATAACGCACGATTTCGAGCTTGCCTTCGAGTTCATCCTTGCTGTTGTCTACTTGGGCGTTGAATACCTGTAGGGTATCCGGGATTGACTTATCATTGCGGTATTGGGTACAAGCTTTTTTGATGAATTTATGCACCAAAAACTGCTTGCCTTCCTTTTCCATTTGGATGATATCGAGCTTAATTTTGGCTACTTGCTCAGGCGAAAGCACCAATTGATCGCGTTCAGGCAGGACGGCTTGGTCAAAACCTTCAAATTCGGATTTGATGGAGAGCTTTTTGGCGTACAATTCGAAGATGCTGTAGACAAATAGCGCGTACATCATCACTTGGATATAGCCTTTGCTGGAGCCGCCGATGGCTTCGATTACCCTGCTGATAGAAGGAATGCTTTCAAAAAAGCTATGGAGGAGGATCAATACCAGCCAGATGGCTACGGCCGCCATAATGCTGACGCCAGCTTGAGTTATTTTAGATTTGAACATGATGGTCGTGTTTAGAAGTTTTTGATGAATTGATAAGTCCCGTCTTTGCGGACGATCACCTTGCCGATCAGCACGCGTGAATCCGAAATCGGAATGGTTTTGACGTAAGTCTCACCACGCTGTACATTTTGGGCATTTTTGGTGTAGATCAAGCCTTTGATACTGACCGCTTTGTTGCCTTTGCTGCTTTCTTTGAAACGAGCGTAGAGCAAATACTCTCCAGGCAAAATGGCGTCAAATTGGCGCACTGCTTCCTGGCTCGTGCGAAGGTCATTGCCAAACAGTCGGTTTCGGGATTTACCGCTGTCCCACTGGCCGATATTGCGATCGTTTTTGCGTCCACCAAAGACACAGTCTCCGCTTTTGCAGACAAAAAAGTCCACATTATCCGCCTGATTGGCCCAGTTGACCTCAAATGAGAGTCTGGCCGGTACGGAGGGCGCATCACCTTTAAACACAGGCGTAGCTTTGGGAGCCGTTTCCTTGATCGGGCTGGGGGTCGTGATCGGTTTTTGCTCCTCCGGAGAACGCTTGGGCTCCTCTTTGGGCTCGACCGTAGGTTTACTGACCGCCACCACCGGAGGGGGAGGACTATATTCAAATTCTTTTTCGACTTTCTTTTGCTCTTCCGCTTTGGGGAAATGTTGGTAATCCACCAGTACGGTGAGCAGGGTATCACCAATCTGCTTGCCTTGTAGGCTGTCATGCAGATTGCCAAATATCTTCATCTCGGCGGTATCCATATACATAGTTACCTGATTGACTTCTGGTGCGGCGCTGCCGCCTTTGGGAGTGATGATAAACAGAAAGATCACTGCCCCCAATGCACCCGTAACCAGATCGAGAAAAGAGAGGTTAAACACTTGGGTTTTTCTCCTTGCCATGGTGTTGTGATTATGTTAGCTCAAATCCTTTGAGGGAGTGAGTGGGTTGCGGGAATACGGAGTGGCCATTTTGGCTTTTGGCCTTGGGTAGAGGAAAATGACATTCGACACATTTGTCGCCCTCTCCTGGGGCTTCGTAGCCACAGTTGGTACAGGAAAGGGGAGGGTGGTCGATCTGGACGATTTCCGTCTGCTCTTTGAGGGGGCTGATGTAAACCATCTGGCCTTCCATCTGGCAGTTGCTGCACTTCGTGGCCCCATCTATATTTTCGGTATCACAGTTTTTACAGATCAACATGGGACTAGTATTTATCCTCTAGATTGAAACGATATTCGTAACCGATATTGAGCATGGTGCTCCGGGTCAGCTGATTGCCACGGTAGTCGTCAAAAAAGGTATTGGCCTGCTTATAGCGCTCGTTGAAGCTATCCTGCGTACCGCTATCCCAAACCACATTCATCGTAAGGCGACTTTTGCGATTGAGTTGGACGTAGAGGCCCGGCGATAGCTGGAATCCTACTTGCATCTTGCGGTAATCTTCATTTACTCCATCGCCAAAATAGACGGTGTGAAACTGTTTGTCTACTTCATCAGAACCAAAATATTCGGTGGTCTCTTCGATTTGTCCGGCCAGACCAAAGTTAAATGAGGGTCCCATGGCAAAGCTCAGACCGACGCGTTCCCCGAGGGGGTACTGATAGCCTACTACCACTGGCACGCTGATATAATGCAGTTTCTCTTTCGCAGAGAAAAAGGCAGTGCCTTGATTATCACTAAAATTATCGGTGGCGTAAATCCCGCCTTTTTGGACGTACTGGATGCCGGTGGTCAGGGTATAGCGATTGAGTTGCACCCCAGCAGTAATACCCGTATTGATCCCAAAGACCGAATTGCTGCTACTGTACAGGCTCGCGAGATCGTCGGTATGCTTGAAATGCGAACTATTGGCGCCGCCATTTATGCCGACAAAAACCGCAGATTGCTGGGCCATCAGGGCCGAAAAACCAATGCCCAATAAGAGCATAAGACTGGCTAAGTGTTTCATCATCA
>JBCAWW010000483.1:0-4868 GCA_038534415.1 Bacteroidota bacterium
CACATTCAAGAGTCTTATAAGCGATATCTTGAAAATCAGTTGCGTAAACATTTTGACTTTTCGGGGGTGCCCATCAACGTTTTCTTCCGTAAGAAATAAGTTTTCCCATAGGGCTAGTTGTATTTGCCTATAATATAGGATTTGCCCTATATTATAGTTCATCCTACATAGGTAATAGATACTTTTTAAGACGTTTTAAACCTTTGGCCTTTTTCCTTATCTAAGGAAAACACCACTCATGGTTTTAGACTAACGCTAAAGATCGACTACTATGGATGAATCCACCCTTATTCAGGAGCAAAAGGCTTCTCCTTTACAAACTTTCCGTACTCAATCTACCCTCATGCCTTATGCGGGAAATTGGGGATACGAAGAAGCAGCTCATCTTTTACGAAGGTGTCTGTTTGGACCTACTCATGCGGAAATCGAACAAGCAGTCGCTGATGGATTGAGCTTAACCCTAGATAAGCTATTCACAGCTGAACCAGCTGCTCCCCCTCCCCTCAATGCATATTTTGATAATGATGTACTCGTTCCGAGAGGGCAAACCTGGGTCAACGCCCCCTTTGGACCGGGACTAAATAGCTACCGACGCAACAGTCTTGCATCATGGGCAACAGGACTGCAGATTAACCAGAGCGTCTCTTTGACTGAGAAGATGACGCTCTTTTGGCACAACCACTACCCTATCCAAAGCGGTGTGGTCAATGATCCTCGCTTTCTCTATCGCTACTACAAACTCTTGCGAGACAATTCCCTGGGCAACTTCAAAAGCCTGACGGAAGAGATTACCATTGATCCGGCCATGTTGCGCTATCTCAATGGCAACCAGAATTTGGCAAGCTCGCCTAATGAAAATTATGCGCGTGAACTTTTTGAGCTTTTTACCATTGGTAAAGGCCCACAAATTGCGCCTGGCGACTATACAAATTATACCGAACAAGACGTAGTGGCAGCTGCGAGAGTACTCACAGGTTGGGATGATGAAGGCCACAATAGTGCCATCAACCCCATCGAATCTCGCTTTTTGAGTCAACGTCATGATACAGGAGACAAAGTCTTTTCAGCTGCCTTTGGCAACCAAAGCATCTCAGACAATGGCGATCAAGAATACAAAGATTTGATCGCGATGATCTTTGCTCAAACGGAGACCGCTCGTTATATCTGTCGCAAGCTCTACCGTTGGTTTGTTTACTACAAAATAGATCCCCAAGTAGAGCAGGACATCATTGAAAACATGGCGCAAAGCCTCATTAGCAATAATTTTGAGATTGCCCCATGTTTAAGAGAGTTATTAGCGAGTGAGCACTTTTTCGATCCGCTCAATGTGGGTTGTTTGATCAAAAATCCCATTGACTTCAATGTAGGTATGGCCCGTCAATTTGAATTCCAGATACCGGATGCCGCTACCAGTCTTGAATCTCAATATCGACATTGGCTACAAATTTTTGTCAATTGTACTGTGATGCAGATGGGCATGTTTACAATGCCTTCCGTTGCTGGTTGGCCAGCCTATTATCAAGTCCCTCAATATCATCAAAACTGGATCAATTCGGTTACGCTACCAGAACGAAGTAAAATTGCGACTCGCTTCGCGGCCTTTGGCTACACCAAAACTCAGATCAAAGTAGAAATCAAACCGCTCGATCTGATGCACATCCCTTCCAATGCGCCGGACCCCAATGCCTTGATCACTGACTTTGTGAAGCTTTTGTTTCCGCAAGCTATCACCCAAGATCAATTAGATTTCCTCAAGGAAGTATTGATTCCGGGTTTGCCGGACTATGAGTGGACCGTTGAATACGACGCCTATGTCATCGATCCTAATGATCAAAATTTGGCCAATTCGGTCGAAGCCAAGCTAAATTCTCTTTTGGACACCATGATGAACATGGCAGAATTTCAACTTTCCTAAAGCAATGAAAAGAAGACAATTTCTCCGCAAAAGTGCCACAGCGGCCAGTGTTCCTTTTTTATTAGGAGGCATCCCTCTCACCGCTTTAGGCAGAAATCAGCAGTTAGAAGCCCTCACGGCAGGTGCTGAAGATCGCGTATTGGTTTTGATCCAACTCAATGGAGGTAACGATGGTCTCAATACGGTGATTCCGCTTGACCAATACAGTACTCTTTCGACTGCGAGGTCCAATATCTTGATCCCTGAGACTCAGGCGCTCAATCTCACTACCGAAACCGCCTTGCATCCAAGTATGGCTCCCATCAAAGGGCTCTATGACAATGCCAAAGTCGGAATCATTCAGAGCGTAGGTTATCCAGATCCCAATTTTTCACACTTTCGCTCTACAGATATCTGGACCTCTGGTTCTCCGGCCACTGAAACCTGGGAAACTGGCTGGTTAGGTCGTGTGTTGGATATGGATCACCCTAATTATCCAGATGGCTATCCCAATGCTACGCATCCGGACCCATTAGCGGTAACCATAGGTTCGGTGGTTTCAACCACTTGCCAAGGCGCAAGCACCAATTTAGGGATGGCGATCAATGATCCTGCCGCTTTCCAACAATTGCTCAATGGAGGCACGGCTCCAGCGCCCAATACTCCCTATGGCGATGAGCTTACCTATCTGCGGCAAACCATGAATGCTACGAATCAATATCTATCCGTCATTCAAAATGCCGATAGCAATGGCAACAATCTGACCACCCTCTACGACGCCAATCCGAGTCGATTGGGTGAGCAACTTAAGATCGTTTCTCGTTTGATCTCTGGAGGGCTTCAGACCAAAATATTTATTGTCAGTATGGGTGGCTATGATACCCATGCCAACCAGGCAGATCCTAGCAATCCGGTTACGGGAGAGCATGCAGACTTACTGACTGAGCTTTCAACGGCGGTTGAGGCTTTTCAAGATGATTTACAACTGCTGGGCATAGCGGATCGAGTATTGGCCATGACGTTTTCAGAGTTTGGTCGGAGGATCGCTTCCAACGATAGTGATGGGACTGATCATGGGGCCGCGGCACCTTTGTTGTTGATCGGTAATAAGGTCAATCCCCAGATTTTGGGAAGCAATCCGATCATACCAGCAGTCGTCGATCCCAAGGATAGCTTGCCGATGCAATACGATTTTCGTTCGGTATATGGCTCTGTATTGATGGATTGGTTCTGTATTCCTGAGGCGACGGTCAAAAACCTCTTATTTGAAGATTTTCAGCATTTGCCGATTTTGACCAGCAATTGCTTTAATACTTCTGCCGAATTTGCCGGAGAAGAACAATTGGTTTTAGCCCAAAACTTCCCCAACCCATTTGTTGATAGTACGCGAATTCGCTTTGAAAGCCAAGGTGGTGAAGTATTACTGCAACTCTTTGATGGACGCGGTAGTCAGATTGCTACCTTAGCCAATCAATATTTTGCAGCAGGCAGCCATGAGGTTGCGGTGGATGGTGCAGAGCTGAGCAGCGGGGTTTACTATTGCCGGATGCAGCATCGCAATCAGACCGCCAGCATTATGTTGGTGAGGCAGTAGGGGTTTACTGCTTCGCAGAACGCTCATCTCGCTTAGGCAAAACTGGAAAAAGGCTATAGGCATACATGCCTTTAGAGGGAATCGTTCCGCGCAGCGGTAAAAAAAAGAAAAAGCGCCCCAACAATATGTAGGGAAAACGCCAAAATTGAAAAACGCGAGGAAAGGACCTCGCGTTTTTTCATCTATGCTACGTATGTAATTTCAGAATTGATTACAATGTTTACATGCCAAAACTGTGCCGAAATATAAATGTCCCACTAATTTTGCGTCCTTTATAGGTGGCAGGACGAAAACGCAGCATTCTTACATAGGCTTCGCACGGCAATTTTAACAAGGGATGACTATTGCCAATCACCTCATGTCCAGCATAATTGCCGTTGGCATCTACAAACACTTTAAGATTGACTTCCCCTCTAATCCCTCGAGAATATGCAGTTTTGAGATAAGGAATTTGTGCTCTGACTTGTGAAATATTGAGAGGTTTGGGCGAGCTGTCAAATTTTGCAGGCACATATTGTGCTTGAGACAGGTATGGGTCGTTATCGTTTGACCGCAAGGCCACAGATAAAATAAGGGCCACAATAGTAAATAGAATCCAGACAGATCGGTTGTAAGAATACATAAGCAAGGAAAAGAAAGCTACGAGAATGAGAACATTACACTTTCCTTAATCAAACAGCATGCCACGTCTGATGAATTTTTGTTTCGTTTTTGATCAAAATCTTACAGCCGATTTTGAGGAAAATTTATTGTACAAACGATCAAAAAAAAGCCCCTGAAAGACAGCAGACTTTCAGGGGTATCAAATGAAAACAAAATAGTTCCTATTTAGCTCGGATAGCGAAAGCGAAAGGGTATGTTGACCCAATAAGCTACGGCTTTGCCATCACGGCGGGCAGGCAAAAACTCAAGTGCTTTTACGTGCTTTTCAACTTGATCACTCATCACGGGATGACTGCGTTGAATAATTTTATGATCGCGATAATCTCCAAATTCATCGACTAAGACGCGTACAATCACCAAACCGTCCTTATTGGCCATATGAGTAGGCATAGAGTGGTTGGCTTTGCGACGGATAAATTCGAGGTTTACGGCTTTGGGCTCCATGTCCACAAAAACGATGTCATTGATAGAGGGAGTACGCGTATCAGAAAGGTGCATGCTGGCGTTTTTGTGTACTTCAACACGCTTTTGACACTTCTTGCGCTTTTTCTTCTTCTTTTTACAAGAGCTTTGGTACTCTACTTCGACGATCCTATGATGATTGCTTTTGTGTGAGCGAAAATTGCCCAGCCATTGTGCAGCAGAAAAGGTAAAAGCGAAGGTTGTGAGTAAAATCCAAAAATTTCTTGTGTTGGCTGACATATCAAAGCGGTTAAA
>JBCAWW010000484.1:0-4845 GCA_038534415.1 Bacteroidota bacterium
ACTACGCCTATGCGCCTAAAGGCATCATCTCCTTTATCTCGGCGATTCCCGTTTGGTTGAGAGAGAAACTATTTTTGAAACAGGAGATCAAAAAGGCCATTCGTGCGATTGCTGAGCAACCCAAGTTGAACTTGCCGCCGCTACTTTTTCCTGAGCATCATCTCTCGCATGCCGCTAGTGCCTTCTATGCTTCCCCTTTTCAAGAGGCCGCTATTTTGACCATCGATGGAGTAGGGGAATGGGCCACAGCGACCATCTCCCATGGCAAAGGCAAAGATATCCGCATCATAAAGGAGATGAAATTCCCTCATTCTGTCGGATTACTTTATTCAGCTTTTACCTATTTTCTGGGTTTTAAAGTCAATAATGGCGAGTATAAACTCATGGGATTGGCCCCTTATGGCGATCCCGAGGATGAATCCATCGCTCGTTATAAAGCAATCATCAAGTCTGAGCTCATCGAGCTAAAAGCAGATGGCTCTTTATGGCTAAATCCTAAATACTTCCGTTACGCCACTGGCCTGCGTATGATCTACCAAAAGTCTTGGGAAAAGCTATTTGGGATCAAAAAAAGAGCAGAGGAGGGAGAAATAACACAAACACACTGCAATCTCGCATTGGCGATTCAGCAAGTAACCGAAGAGATCGTCCTCAACTTAGCCGCAGAAGCTAAGCGACTAACTGCTTTGCCTAATCTTTGTCTCGCTGGGGGAGTAGCCTTAAATAGCGTAGCAAATGGCAAGCTAGAGGCTGAAGGCATCTTTTATCAGATATACATACAACCTGCAGCAGGAGATGCCGGTGGGGCTTTAGGCGCAGCCCTCGCAGCTTATCATATTCACTTCGAAGCTGAGCGTTCTCCGCAGGAAAACTATATGCAAGGAGCGCTCCTAGGGCCGGAGTTTGGGCGAGAGTCGATCCAAAACCTGATCCGCAAGCAAAAGGTTGGCGCTGAGTACTTTGCCGACTTCGCCGAACTATGCCACACCCTCGCCAAAGAAATTGATCAAGGCAAGGTCGTCGGTTGGATGCAAGGGAGAATGGAGTTTGGGCCACGTGCCTTGGGCAGTCGCTCCATCATTGCGGATCCACGTAAACTGGAGATGCAATCAACCCTCAATCTCAAAATTAAATTTCGGGAGTCCTTTCGTCCTTTTGCCCCTGCGGTTTTGGCCGAGCGTAGAGAGGACTTCTTCGAAGGAACGGCTCCCTCGCCCTATATGCTAAGGGTCCATCCGGTCAATGAAGCGATTCGGACAAGCGTTCCCCGCAGGGATAAAAAAGACAACCTCCACCAAAAGCTTCAGCAAAGCCGCTCCACACTACCTGCCATCACACATGTAGATTATTCGGCTAGGATTCAGACGGTAAGCAAAGCCCTGCACCCTCAATTTTATGCGCTGCTCAAAGCCTTTGAAAAGGAAACTGGCTGTCCCGTTTTGATCAATACAAGTTTCAATGTCCGTGGCGAGCCCATCGTCTGTACGCCTGATGATGCTTGGCGCTGTTTCCAACAAACAGAAATGGATATCTTGGTGATCGGGCCTTACCTATTTCGGAAATCCTAGTATGAAAAAGCTATTTGGAAACCTCGCAGTATTGGGGATTGGCTGTATGATCGCTTTG
Organism: Bacteroidota bacterium; assembly: GCA_038534415.1. Classification (GTDB taxonomy): domain Bacteria; phylum Bacteroidota; class Bacteroidia; order J057; family J057; genus JBCAWW01. Next base: position 1,627 of record JBCAWW010000484.1, read on the forward strand.
GGCGTGTTGGAGCTCTTCTTACGCTGGGCTCAACCTATTCCGAGCCGTATCAAGGGAGACAAGATCGTGCTGCCCCACAATCGCCTTTACCAATTGGAAAATCCGCCCAATATGGGTTTGGATAGTTTGGTCATCCACCGCAAAAATGCCTTGGGCTTTCGGGGTCCTGCCGTGCCCGAAAACTGGGATGAAGCTTTAAGTCTGATCACAATTGGAGGCAGTACCACCGAATGTTTTTTGCTGGCTGATGACAAAGATTGGCCAGCTCTATTAGGGGTAGAGCTAAAATCTCAATATCCTTCTCTCTGGGTCAATAATGCCGGATTGGATGGGCATAGTAGCTTTGGGCATCAACTTTTGTTGACTGATTATGTGCTCCCCCTACGACCAGATGTAGCGCTTTTTCTGCTGGGGGCCAATGAGGTGGGCCGCAAAGATTTGGACCAATATGACAAAGCCCAGCTCAAAGACAATCTACCCGCATGGAAGCGAGTGCTCTACCATAGTGAGATTGCCAATTTAGTGCTCAATATTCAGCGTTCGGCGAAGGCGAAAAAGCTAGACCTAAATCATCAATACCTTGAACTCAAAAGTTTAAGCCACAGACCGACTGATTCTTTGGCAGTTGTACAGTTGATCCAATCAGATTCTACGACCTTGGCCAACTACCAAAAGCGTTTACAAGCGCTTGGTGATAGTTGCGAGGCCTATGGCGTGAAACCTGTTTTTGCCACTCAGCCCAGTCTGCTGGGAGAGGGAGTGGATCCCGATAGTGGCGTAAATTTGGCTACTATTGAGTGGCAAAGTAGCAATGGAGAATCATATTGGTGGCGATTGCAGGCCTATAATCAGGTTTTGAGAGAGACTGCTGCGCAGAACGATTGGTTGCTGATTGACCTAGCGGAACTATTGCCCAAACGATCCGCCTACTTTTATGATGCGATTCACTTCAATAATGCGGGAAGCGAGGCTGTGAGTAAGATTATTGCCAAAAAGCTTGCGCCTTATCTTGCCTCCCACGCTGACAGCTTCTAATTTAAGGGCATGGACTTTCTCAAGGATATATTTCACTTTTTCATGGAACGTAAAAAATGGTGGTTAGCCCCCATTTTGATCGTACTATTGTTGATTGGCGTTTTGATTGTCTTTGGAGGAGGTTCGGCCGTTGCCCCATTTATCTACACCTTATTTTGAAAAATAGCCCAAGTCAAATTTGGAAAACCATAGTGGTATTGGTCTTGGCCAGTGTCATTGCGTTTGTTATTTGGCGGCTGGAATGGATCCTCTACATCGGTCTTGGTATAGGGATTAGCGCGTTGCTCAGTCCTCGTTGGGCAAAATGGATTCACCAAGGCTGGATGAAATTGGCTGAAGGCTTGGGGTGGATAAACAGCCGAATTTTATTGGGGATCATTTTTTATCTATTGCTGACGCCCATCGCCCTGATGGTTCGTTTGTTTCGCAAGGACCCTTTACAGCTCCGCCGTCCTGAGACTGATAGCTTGTGGCATGATCGCGATCATCTTTTCACTGCCAAAGACCTCAAAAATCCTTGGTAAGGCTTCTTTTTGTGCATGAACGCCTATTTGTAAGCTTGAGACATAAACAATAATCTCTATATTTTGTACCTTATGGTACACCATGTCAAAAAGCCTGCTACCCATACTCCTGGTCTTTATTCCCTATTTCCTTCAAGGCCAAAATCTGGTTCCCAATCCGGAATTTGATTCCTACACAACTTGTCCCAATAGCCGCGGCCAAATCGGTTTTGCACCGCCTTGGTTTTCTCCCAATGGCAAGACAGTTGATTTCGCTCATTTATGTGCTGGCCTTGGTCAAGCGGGGATTCCGCTCAATCGCTGGGGGGATCAATATCCTGTGATTGGCAATGGCTATGCAGGCATCCGCACTTTTTTTCAGAATGATGATGGTACTTGGGAAAACTATCGAGAATACTTGTCGGTAGAGCTTAGCCAAAGTTTGGATACTGGACAGTGGTATTATGTGAGTTTTCAGGTTTCTGCCGGCGAATCGGCTGAATATTATTCTGATGACCTTGGGCTCGCCCTGACTGACACCGTTGCGGCAACAGATGTCTTGCCTTATACACCGGCCGTTGCCAATAAACAAGGGCAACTACTCAACAACTACAGCAATTGGCGTACAATCAAAGGTACCTATAAAGCCAAAGGGGGCGAACGCTTTGCGACCATTGGCAATTTTCTCGATGATCCCAATACGACGATAAAGGCTGGCGGGGTTTGGGATTCCTTGTTTAGTAGCACCTATTATTTTATTGATGAAGTGATCGTCAGTCCCTGTGATTTTCAAGCTGATCAATCTTATATCATAGCCGATAGAGATACTTTTTGTCAGGGAGAGTCCGTAGAATTAAGCCTCAATACCCAGCTTGTGCTCACAGGTTTTGAGTGGTTTGATGCGAGCAGAAATCCTACGGTTGTCGCTCAAGATTCAGGCTGGTTTTGGGTGGATTTGACGGATAGCAAAGGCTGTGAATTAAGAGACAGTATTTTTCTCAATCTGGAGACGGAACCTGATTTTAGCTTAGGGCCTGATACCTTGATCTGCCCCAATGAAGCATGGATTCTTAGCGTTCCGCCGGAGGCGAACCTGCGCTACCAATGGGAAAACGGCAGTACTGAAAACTTTCGCTATATCGATCAGGCAGGCATCTATGAGCTGACCGTTAGCAATCCTTATTGCAGCCGTACGGATCAAATTGCAGTAGCTTATCCAGAGGAGCCTGCTAGCGATTTTGCTTTTGATACCTTGATCTGTGAAGGCGCGTCTCTATTGTTGAGCTACGACTTTGCCGATGCTGATTATGTTTGGCAAGACGGCTCCGCCGAACGCTTCTTTGCGGTTACAGAAGCCGGAACCTATAGTCTCAGTCTTATTACCCAATGTTATGAAGTAAGCGATGAGTATGTGGTGATGATGCAAGATTGTGATTGCACCGAACGCATCCCCAATGTGTTCACCCCCAATGGCGATGGCATCAATGATCTCTGGTGGATTGATTTTAGTCCGGGAGTAGAGGCTGTCAAATGGGGAATCATAGATCGCTGGGGCCGTGCGTTATTTACAACCCAAAACGCAGCGGCCAGATGGGATGGGCAATATCAAAACAAAGCACTCCCCGAAGGAGTCTATTTTTGGTGGCTTAGTTATCGCTGTTGGGATGGAGAGGGATTTATT
>JBCAWW010000485.1:0-4833 GCA_038534415.1 Bacteroidota bacterium
GACTCTGCTAAAGAAATGGCCGTTGGAGCTTATGAAAAAAGCAGTGAAATGGTCGTGGATGCAGTCGACACCGTAAAAGAAAAAGGAGACGAAATCGCTGCCAAAGTAAAAGGGGAAGCCCAAGAGGCTGCTGAAACTGCTGGCGAAGCCGTGGCTGATGCAAAAGAAGCTGCTGCCGAAACCGTAGATAGCGCCAAAGATGCCGTAGCAGATGCTGCTGATGCAGTTGAAGGAGCGGTAGAAGATGCTGCTGATGCAGCTGACGAAGCCAGCAAGGCTTAACTCACTGATTTGAAATCACTTGAACAATCGCGGCACATAAATCCTGTAATTGTTCCTTTGAAATAATATATGGCGGCATAAGGTAGACCAATTTTCCAAAGGGTCTCACCCAAACTCCCGCCTCAACAAATGCCCGTTGGATGCTTGCCATCTCGACGGGCTCTTTCATTTCTACCACCCCGATGCCTCCGAGCACCCGCACTTCGGCCACGCTATCCATCTCTTTACAAGCGGCTAGGCCTCGAATCAAGCCTTGCTCGATTAGGGCTATTTTGGACTGCCAATCGTCTGCCATCAAAAGATCAATACTGGCTCCTGCTACTGCGCAGGCTAAGGGATTACCCATAAAAGTCGGGCCATGCATAAAAACCCCGCCATTGGCCTGGCCCATAGAAATATGTTGACTGACCTTCTCACTTGTCAGAGTAGCTGATAAAGTCATATATCCTCCCGTAAGCGCTTTGCCTACGCACATAATGTCTGCTTCAATCCCAGCGTGCTCACAGGCAAAGAGTTTACCCGTTCGGCCAAAGCCGGTGGCTATCTCATCCAAAATCAGCAATACATCGTACTGATCGCAAAGCCTTCTCACTTCTCGTAGATATTCAGGGTGATAAAAGCTCATGCCACCCGCTCCCTGCACGATTGGCTCCATGATTACAGCTGCTAACTTTTGATGCTGCTTTTTTATCAACTGCGCAAATGACGCTATATCCTCCGCCTGCCAGTCATCGTGAAAGCCAATTTTTGGGGCTTCCGCAAAATGATGCTTTGGCAGCACCCCCCTAAAAATCTCGTGCATGCCCGTCACCGGATCACAGACTGACATTGCCTGGAAAGTATCACCATGATAGCCCGAGCGAATCGTCAGCAATTCTTGTTTTTGAGTTTGGCCTTTGGCGAAGCAATATTGAATCGCCATTTTGATCGCCACCTCTACGGCTACTGAGCCTGAATCCGCAAAAAAAACCTTGTCAATAGAGGCAGGGCTAAGCGCCACCAATTTTTTGCCCAATTCTACCGCTGGTTCGTGCGTCAAACCGCCAAACATCACATGGGACATGCGATCGAGTTGGGTTTTCATCGCCTTATTTAAGACGGGATGATTATAACCGTGGATAGCTGTCCACCAACTAGACATACCATCAATGAGGCGCTTTCCATCCTCCAATTCGAGATACACCCCTTCAGCACCCACCACCGGATAGACCGGCAAAGGATGGTGCATCGATGTGTAAGGATGCCACAAATGCGCCCTGTCAAACGCTAAATCAATCATAACAATGCTTGTCTAAGCCTTCTTTGCAAGCGTTTTGCTTGCTTTTGTACAAAATGGAAATCTATCTGAGCCGCCTCTGGGATCTCCGCCAATAAAGGCAGTTTACTAAAATTTAAAATCGCTTCTTTAGTCGGCTGTACCGGCTCTCCATTGAAGATCCATCCCTTAACGGGAACGCCATGTTGTTGCAATATGGCGGCAGTCAGTAGACTATGATTGATATTACCGAGATAATAGCGAGAAACTAAGATGACGGGTAGCTGCCATCTTTTGAGGAGATCAAGATTTAGCTTTTCCTCATTGAGCGGTACCATGATGCCGCCCGCCAACTCAACAATTAAAGGATGCTGACTTTGTGGAAGGCTAAATTGATTGATGTCTATTGTAAGGCCATCTAAGGGAGCAGCAGCGTGGGGCGACATGGGCTGGTTTAGGGCATAAGCTTCTTGATAGAGCTGTGCTTCGCTTAAAGCGGCCCACTTTTGTACTTTGTGGCTATCACTAAAGTCTAGTTCTCCTGCCTGCACCGGTTTCCAATAAGCGGCCTGGAGAGCATGACACAGAATGGCCGAAACCACTGTTTTTCCTATCTCTGTGCCAATACCGGCGACGACGTATCCCTGCATAATTCTTGATATAAATCTTCTAGCTGATTCATGAGGGCCTCCATTTGGTCTAAACTATTGTAGCTGTGGAGGCAAATACGGATGCGCTCACTCCCGCTTGCCACAGTAGGACTGACGATCGCCTTGACGGCAAAGCCGGCTGATTTTAAGCGTTCGGCGACCAGCCGTACCCTGTGATTGCCTGGGATGATTACGGATTGGATCCAGCTTTCACTGTTTAGCCACGCCCATGGCGAACGCTTCCTCATGCTAACAAAAGCGTTTACATTGCAAATCAATTGGCTCCGTTCATTATCAGCTGCTTGCATCAAATCGTAAGCTTGGTCGATGGCTTGAATACTTTGTGGCGGCAGGGCGGTGGTAAAGACAAAAGAGCGCGCAAAGTTGAGCAGATATTGCTTGAGGGTTTTGCTACCGAGTACGATAGCGCCATGCCTACCGAGGGCTTTGCCGAAGGTTTGGACTCGTGCAAATACTGCTTGCTCCAATCCTTTTGCTACGACTAAGCCTTGACCTTGTGGCCCCAAAATCCCGTTGCTGTGTGCCTCGTCTACCACTATTGCAGCATTATAGCGTTGGGCCAGCTGACACAAGTCCGCTAAGGGAGCGGTGTCGCCATCCATACTAAAAACTGATTCAGTACCGATAAAAATATTGCCCTCGGCCTTTTGGAGGAGAAGCTCCAGATGGGCCAGATCATTGTGGCGAAAAATCATGCGTCTGGCTTTGCTTAGCCGTACCCCGTCGATGATGCTCGCATGTACCAAGGCATCGGTAATGATGGTGTCTTCGCTACTAGCAATGGCGCTCCATATGCCTAGATTTGCGTCATAGCCGCTATTGAAAAGCAGGCCCGATTCAGCTTGATGAAAAGCGGCGAGCCGATTTTCGAGTTTTTCGGCGGAGGGGCTATTACCTGAAATGAGGCGAGAACCCGTAGCGCCAGCTGCAGCCTCAGGGGATAATGGGAAGCGTTCCGCGCAGCGGGCCAAACCCAAATAATCGTTGGAACAGAAGTCCACGGCCGAAGCAGGGATCTGCTCTAAAGAACGTAATAATCCAGCGCTCTGTCGTTGCGCGAGGCGCTCAGACAGAGATTGCTCAATTTGATGCATAGACAAAAACTTATGCCTGTTGATATTTTTCTGCAGCTGCGCCCTTGAATGCTGCTCTAGGTTTGAGATCTAAAGTCTGAAAGAGTGCTTCGTCCGCGTTGACTCCTGGGTTAGGCGTGGTCAGTAGTTTTTCACCGGAGAAGATAGAGTTGGCACCCGCCATAAAGCAGAGTGCTTGCTCTTCTTGGGTCATGCGTACTCTGCCGGCACTCAATCTCACCATGGCCTTTGGCATCAAAATACGAGCCGTAGCGATCATACGGACCATATCCCAAACAGGCACCTTGGGTTGTTTTTCGAGCGGAGTACCCTCAACAGGCACCAAGGCATTGACGGGAACTGATTCTGGGTGTTCGGGTAGGGTAGAGAGGGTGTGCAACATACCAATGCGATCGTCCACGGTTTCTCCCATGCCGATGATGCCGCCAGAGCAAACCGAAATTTTTGCTTTGCGGACGTTTTCTAGTGTATCCAGACGATCGTCATAATCACGGGTCGAAATGATCTCATCGTAATACTCTTCGCTGGTATCTAGATTATGATTATAGGCATATAAACCTGCCTCTTTTAGCTTTTGGGCTTGGGATTCGCTGAGCATGCCGAGGGTACAGCAAACTTCCAGTCCTAGATTATTTACTCCCTTGACCATGTCGATCACGCGATCGAAGTCGCGATTGTCTCTTACCTCACGCCAGGCGGCTCCCATACAAAAACGCGTACTGCCGGCTTCCTTGGCCTTACCAGCTGCTTCTAATACCTCAGAGGTGTCTAGCAAGCGGTGTACTTTGACGTCAGTATGATAGCGGGCTGCTTGTGGGCAGTAGGCACAATCCTCTGGGCAACCTCCTGTTTTTACTGATAGGAGGGTACAAACTTGTACTTCTTGGGGATCGTTATGCTCACGGTGGATACTAGCGGCGCGATATACTAACTCAAAAAATGGCAGGTGATAAATTTCACGAATCTCTTCCTTCGTCCAATCGTTTCTAAACAGGGTAGGTAACATTTCTTTTAGATTTTAACTACGAATTTACCAATGCTTGAAGGGAAGACCATGAAAAAACCGCTCAATTTTCCATTTTCTGGAAAACCAAGCGGTCAATTGGACAAAATGCGATGAAAAACTAAAAATTAGAGGTTTAGAGTTTCATCATTTTGTAAACACGGTGCTGGGCGCCCTCACTGACGCGAACCAAGTAAAGTCCTTTACTAAGTTCTAGGCCGGTTTGGTAAAGATTTTGCGTTCCATCATTAAATCGAAAGATGGTAGCAGGAATCCGATGCCCTTGCAAGTCGTAAATATCGACTTCCAATTCTCTACTTTCTGAGGCGACTGTGAAAGTGTTGTAGAAAGGGTTGGGGAATACTTCCCAATTAGCAGTGTGTGCTAAACGAGAATTTTCCGTGGTCTTTGTTTGAGCGAAACTGGTTACAAAAATAAACAGGGTTACAAAGCTAAAGTAAAGTAAGCCTCTCATGTAAAGAATGAAGTTTGGTGTCTGTTAGGTTTTTTCCAAAAACTGGACCAAAG
>JBCAWW010000486.1:0-4831 GCA_038534415.1 Bacteroidota bacterium
CTAGCAAGTCTGACTCCGGTTGGCGCTAGTGTATAAGAGTTTTTTATACACACACTACTGGTCCGCACTGGCATCTTTTGTCAGGCGGACTTTTTGTTTAGGGGGCGATCTTTGCCCAAATTTACAGTATGGATGTAGCTGGCTTTCTAGGCACCGCAAAGGGCAAAAAAGTATTGGTGATAGGGGATCTGATGATCGATCGTTACCTATGGGGTAAGGTAGAGCGGATTTCACCCGAAGCACCCGTACCAATAGTAGCCGTACAAAAAGAAGAAAATCGTCTCGGTGGAGCAGCCAATGTTGCGCTCAATTTACAATCCTTAGAGGCAGAAGTGAGCCTGGCTGGTTTGATTGGGAATGACGAAATGGGAAGCGTTCTCCGCAGGGAAATGCAAAATCAGGGCTTCTCTCAAGATTTGATTCTGGCCTTATCTTCTCGTTGCACGACTGTCAAAACTCGCGTTCTTGGCAATCATCAGCAGATGATCCGAGTCGATAAAGAAGATACTTTTTCACCTGCTCAGGCAGAGGTAGACGATTGGCAAGAAAAGCTGCTCAAATGTATCCCCGAGCAAGCCGCCATCATCCTGCAAGACTATGACAAAGGCTGCCTTTTTCCTGCCTTGATACAAAGTGTCATCCAAGCCGCGCAACTAGCGAAAGTACCCGTTTTGGTAGACCCCAAACGGGAGCATTTTTTTGATTATACAGGCTGCACTCTTTTCAAACCCAACCTCAGAGAGCTCAATGAAGGTCTTGGTGTCAAGTTGGACAATCAAGATTTAGGGGCGATTCAAGCTGCGATTATGAGTTTGCGAGCGCAAATGCCGCATCAGCATACAGTCGTCACTTTGAGTGAGAAGGGGATGATTTATGTAGACCCCTCCGGGGAACGCCACCACATTGCTGCGCATGCTCGACAAATATCGGATGTTTCGGGTGCTGGTGATACCGTCATCAGTATGCTAGGATTGGGCTTTGCCTCTATGGCAAGCCCAATCGATAGTGTCCAAATCGCCAATCTTGCTGGCGGATTGGTCTGTGAAGAGGTGGGGGTAGTCCCGATCCGTGCAGTACGTTTGTTGAAGAGTATTAAGTATTAAGTACAGAGTATTAAGATTAGGGAGAACTTTTTTTATCAGTCTAAATACTCCGTACTAAATACTCCGTACTAAATACTCCGTACTTATTGTTTTATAATCTGGAGGCTTTTGTAGTATCCTGCTTGCTGTACGCGTACGATATACATTCCTGCGGCGAGATCGTTTATCTCTATTTGAGTTTGCAAATTTTCTGCCGTTTTTAATCTCGTTTCGCGATGCAATATCTGACCTAGCGGATTGAGAAGCTCAATGCTAATCTCACCATAACCCAGGCTATACCAATCAATCGTGAGTTGATCCTCAACCGGATTGGGAAATACTTGTAGGCGCAAGCTAGCGGCCAATGGGTCTTCAATCGAATCGCTGTTTTTGACCTTGACGGTGACCGTCGCCTCACAACTGCTTGTATTGCCATTATTGTCCGTAGCCGTAAGGGTGACGATTTGTGTACCTATGTCAGCTACGCCAAAAGTATCTTGACTCAAACTGAAACTGAGGATACCACAGGCATCGTTAGAACCATTGTCCACCATGGTAGGATCAACAATCTCTATACTCATACTGTCATCGTCGAGCATGAGGGTCAAATCCTGACAAATAACGATAGGGGCAATGGTATCAAAAACACTAAGCACCGCTACGCAAGTGTCCATCGCTCCGAGGCTATCACTCACGATCAGCGATATAAGATTGGGGCCGATATCGGCGCAGCTAAAGCTATCCTGACTAATGCTCAATTGAGGAGTGCCTACATTTACAGTAGAACCCCCATCTAAATCTATTGCACTAATTGCAGCTTTGCCCATATCATCTAGGTAGACTGTCAAATCTTGGCAAACGGCTAGGGGAGGCAGGGTATTGGTTACGGTTACAATCGAGCTGCAACTATCAACATTACCTGCGATATCTGTTACATATAGGCTTACCGCGTTTTGCCCAATATTGGCCGCGCTGAAGAGGCTTTGACTAAGAGCATAGCTCGCAATAGCACAATTATCGCTGCTTCCGTTGTCAAGCTGACTGGGCAGTAGCATTGCCATTCCTGTACTGTCTAGTGAAATGGTAAAATCTTGGCAAAGCACGCTTGGTGGCGTTGTATCTTGAACTACCACAGTTTGAGGAAGCACAATTTGATTGCCGTTACCATCGTCAAAAGTCCAGTTGATCGTAAAGGTGCCTTGAGTATTATAAATCAAAGGATCGTTTGTGGTCCCTGTTAGCGTACCGGCACAATTGTCGGTGGTACTTACGGCTGGGGCGGTGACACTACATTCGCCCATGAGGGTAGGGAGGATGAGGCTATCGGGAGCGAGATTGTCTCCGACTATGATTTGTTGTTGACTAAAGGACTGGCAGGCATCGCCTAGCGAATAAGTGATGGTATAGGTTCCGTCGCTGAGGGAGCTTAAATCTAGTTCTCCAGTAGCAGGATTAACGTTCCCCGAAGGGGCAACACTAAAAACGCCACCACTAAGTCCTGTGATATTTGCTGTTGGGTTGAGACCGTTGGGACAGGCGCTACTTGGATAGGCAAAAGAAGCATCTGCTAGACCGCTGATATAAATGCTTTGGACACTGCTATTGGGGCAATCTCCCGAAGTTTGATAAGTAATGTTATAGCTAGTGCCCGTGGAGACTGAAGAGAGGAAGAGTTCGCCGGTGGAGGCGTCAATACTCGCACCTTGATCTACCGTAAAACTTCCGCCAGTCTGACCAGTAATGGATGGGATGGGATTGAAACCCAAGACGCAAACAGTATCTGTCAGCGCGAAGCTGGCATCATCTATGGCCTTTACAAAGATAGATTGAGTAGATTGGCTTGGGCATGGACCGTTTGTGTTATAAGTGATTTGATAGCTGCTGCCAGCAGTAGTGGACAAAAGATCGAGTTCCCCAGTCGATTGATTAATACTCGCACCATTATCGACACTAAAACTACCTCCTGCCAATCCAATCACGACTGCTGTTGGATTGTTTGCATTGAGACAAAGGGTATCAACGATACTAAAACTAGCATCATCGTTGCTTAGGATTTGGATCGTCTGACTCACCATGGCAGGACAGCTAGAACCCATCCCCACGGTATAAGTAATTTGATAAGCGCTACCTGCCGTCGTGCTGTTAAGGTCCAATACTCCCGTAATCGGATCGATGCTTGCCCCTCCATTTACGCTGAAGCTACCCCCCAAATCTCCGGTGATAATGGCTTGGGGATTGAATCCGGCTTGACAGGAGCTAGCCGGAAAAAGAAAGCCTGCATCGAAATTGGATATGCAATTTGAAACGCTCACCGAGCCTTGCACCACATTGGGAATAATAAAGGCAACCCCATTTGAATAACCCAAAGAAGTAACTGAGCCATTCATCAACACAGGATAGGTAGCTGGTATTGCGTTGGCCTTGATCTCAAAGCGTATGCGCATCACTTCACTACTATCTGCAAGAGTCGCTGAGCCACCCGAAAAATCTACCCAAGTAAAGGTCGCGCCATCAAGCGGAATCAAGCCTTGACCAGGTTGGCCAAATATATTATTAATCCCAGCGGTAGGGCTACTCCAATCGATAAAATCTAGAGCTGCGCTATCCCATCTTACCGTACCTTGATAGCCACTGATTTGGGTGAAATCTTCCACTTTAATTGAGACCGCTACCGTGTCCCCAGGCAATCCTACTTCATCGCTTAGGATGAACCCCATCGTCTGGCCACTAAGACGATAGCCTCCCATAAATAGAAGGAGTAGCGGCAAGAGAAAATATAATTTCGTTTTCATGATCCTTGTTATTATTTGGTGATAGGAATGAAGTATCGTGGATGATTATTGCCTATTGATTATTCATTTCGTGAAATATACTAGCGCCTTATCCCCCCGCCAAAGATCAATTATCAAACGGTTGTCACGATTATCAAACGGTAAGAATGTCCAATCCCTAAGGGCTATTTGTGAGGGTGTCATTTTTGGGATTTGCCGCTGCGCGGAACGCTTCTTTTGGTCGACGCAACATTTTGTATCGCTCATTTCGATGGTACTTGATACTTGATTTACCCGTCATACCGAAATGTGAAGGATTGAGCATATCCGGTATCTTTTGCTTTTTCCCCGCTTCGCGGAACGCTTCTTTTGGTCGACGCAACATTTTGCGTCGCTACATTTCAATGGTACTTGATACCTGATTTACCCGTCATACCGAAATGTGAAGGATTGAGCATATCCGGTATTTTTTGCTTTTTGCCTCGCTTCGCGGAACGCTTGGTTCGCTGTCAATCAACCGGCCCCACCATGCCAGTATCAAAAAAGAGTCCGGGACTGCAAGCAGCCCCGGACTCATAACATATTTAGCTAGTAGCCTAGCCCCTAATTACAATTTTTGCACTCGGATAGAAGTACTAAACTCACCAGCGGTCATGCGCACGAGGTAAACCCCTTCGCTTACATTCACGCCATTTTGAGTTTTGCCATTCCACTCGATGCTATGATCTCCAGCAGTGTAGCGACCTTCGAAGCTGCGTACAACCTGACCTGTCAAGCTGTAGACTTCAAACTTCACCTCTTCAGACTGTCCAAGAGAGAACTCGAAAGAAGTGCTGCTAGTGAACGGATTCGGGAAGTTTTGCGTGAGCGAGTATCCCGCTAGTTCAGGATCAACAGAAGTAGTAGATCCAACTGTGAGTACACTAGGCTCATTAGATACATTTAGTAAAGTTAGATCACCTTCGTATGCTTTACTTG
>JBCAWW010000487.1:0-4830 GCA_038534415.1 Bacteroidota bacterium
AAAAATAAATCTCAAATTATCAAAATGTTAATCTTTAAGGAGAATTGGATATATGAGTGACTTTTTAAATATTACGTTCATCCAAAGAAAAAAAGCACATGAATATTGGCATTATTCTCGGCGTAATCGCCATGGGACTCAGTTGGATCGTCAAAAAGCGTTTCCAATCCACCATGGATAAGCTATCTCGCATCCCCACCCGTAGTGGTATGAGTGGCAAAGAGATCGCAGAAAGTATGTTGGGTGAGTATGGTATTGCAGATGTACAGATATTGTCGACTCGCGGCATGTTGACTGACCACTACAACCCAGCCAAGCGCACCGTCAATCTTAGTGAGGTCGTCTACGCCGAACGCTCAATCGCTGCGGCCGCCGTTTCTGCACACGAATGTGGACATGCGGTTCAACACGCTACTTCTTATAGTTTTTTGCGTTTTCGCTCAGGGTTGGTACCTGTATTAAATATTGCGAATAGATTTGCGCCTTTCGTCCTGATGGGTGGCATCTTTTTGATTGAATTCTCTCCTTTACCGCTTACCATAGGCGTGGGACTCCTCGCGGCTTCTACCCTATTTAGTTTGATAACTCTTCCAGTAGAGTTTGATGCCAGTCGTCGGGCTTTAGCTTGGTTAGATGATACAGGCGCCATGCAAGGAGAGGAATACGAACAAGCAAAAAAAGGCCTTCGCTGGGCCGCAATGACCTATGTAGTGGCCGCCCTTACTTCGCTAGCGACGCTGCTCTACTATGTCTCCATTCTAATGTCTCGCCGTAATTAGGGGCTTTGCGATAGTTAAAGATCGAGGCATAGACCTGATCCATGATGCGCTCACGCACGTGCTCGTAAATCAATAGGCGGTTGCTCGCTTGGGGATAAACTCGGTTGGACAAGAAAACATAGATCAAATCATATTTAGGATCGACCCAAACACAGGTCCCAGTAAAGCCCGTATGCCCAAAAGTAGCCTTGGATGCATAATCTGAAGCGGGGTTGCGACGATTGCGACTTTGGTTAAACTCGGGTTTATCCCAACCCAGGCCCCGACGGTTGTAGGTCAGTTGTTGGGCAGTAAATTGCTTGATGGTAGATGGTTGCAGGTAACTTTCGCCCCCATAGTAGCCTCCATTTTTGAGCATTAGCATCAATTTGCCCAAATCATAGACATTGGCAAATAGCCCCGCATGACCAGCGACTCCTCCCAAAATAGCCGCCGCAGGATCATGGACGTAGCCTTGGATCATAGCATTACGCCAAACAGTATCCATTTCGGTGGGAGGGCAGCTTGTAATTCGTCCTTTTTCAAAAGGCTTGAAAAACATATTGTTCATGCCCATGGGCTTGTAGAGCAGATTTTCGGCCAGCCAATCCATTTTACGACCAGATTGGCGCTCCAAAATTTTCCAAAGGATGATAAGGCCGATATCGCTATACCTAACCTTGGTGGTTTTGCGCACGTCCAAGCCGATCACTTTACGCCAAACAAGATTGTGTACCCCAGGATCTGCGTAGAGATCAGGCGCAACGGCTTGACGGTGGCGAGGGCTTAGGCTATAGCTATACCACTCTGGATCTGGCGTTTTTTTTTTATCGCCAATCATGGTCTCCTTATAAAAAGGCACCCAACCTGGCAAACCAGCATTGTGCTGTAAGAGTCGTCGAATGGTGATCTCCGCTTTATTGGTTCCCTTGAGCTCAGGGAGATACTTTTTGATCGGACTATCAAGATTCAGGGTTTTGTTTTCTACCATTTGCATGGTCAAAAGCACCGTGGCCGCGACTTTGGTGATAGAAGCGATATCATAAGTATGCTGATATGGATCGATGCGGGTACTCTTTGGATGATAAGACATACGGCCAAACCCCTTGTCATAAACGACTTGATTGCCTTTCATTACGAGGATCGCACAACCCGGCATGGCCCCCTTTTGGATAAAGGAGTTGGCAAGCCCATCGATCTGATTGAGCGTTCGACTGTCCATACCGCGTTCTTCAGGTAGACTAAAGCCAAAGCGAATGGGCTCCCTTATTTGGATACTTCTCCCCTCTTTAAACTGATCGTTTACCGTAACGGGCAAGACACCATCGACGGCTATGCCACCAAATATAGCGGCCGCCGCTGCTTGTTCGGCTTCTGCTACGGCTTCATAGGCGACCAAAATAGCATCCTCCTTACCAAAATTGCTTAAGGCATAGGGATTGCCAAATATCGTGAGCGCTGACTCATAGTTGGACGAAGCCGCAATCTTAGCACAAAGCTTAGCCGTATTGGCCTTTACACTATAGTTGTCTTTGGCCTGGCGCGTCATCCCCATGACCCCAATGATCACAGTATTGTAGTCCTCTAAACGTTGAAGTAGACGTGCGCCTTCGCCCTCAGTAAAGCTTCTACGGAGGTAGAAAGGCTTGATTTCGCCATATTTTTTGAGTGCTTCGTCAAAATGGTTGCGACTGCCTCCACCTATTTGCACATAGGCTATCTTGCGGTTGGCGAGATCTTTGATCGGTAGGAGATCATTATCGTTTTTTACCAAGGTCATCGCTGCTTCATAGAGCTGCTTACGTAAGGCAGAGGTCTTCTTCGAAGAACGCACCTTCGCTAAGGCCTCCTCTGTAGGCATTGTCCATCGATGCAAACGGAGTTTATACTTGGCAGTCAAGATCCGTCGCACGCGGGTATCCAAATCCTCCATGGAAATGGTATTGTCTGCGATTGCATTTTTGATCAAACGGGCCGCTGTAGGCACATCCTGCGGGAAGAGGAGAATATCGTTACCCGCCAAAAAAGCCTTGAGGGCCGTTTCTCCAGCTGAGTAATACTTAGAAACCCCATGCATATTGAGAGCATCCGTAATAATCAGGCCTTCAAACCCCATTTTTTCACGTAGCACTCCTTGTACGACCTTGGGCGAAAGCGTAGTAGCTACATTAGGGGTGTTGTCAATTGCTGGCACGTAAAGATGAGCCACCATCGTTGCCTGTACCCCTCCTCTCACCAACTGATGAAATGGATAAAGCTCGACTGAATCTAATCTCGCGGGACTATGCCCTATGACTGGCAATGCATAATGAGAATCCGTACCCGTGTCGCCATGTCCGGGAAAGTGTTTGGCGCAAGCCATAACTCCTCCATCTTGCAGCCCATCAGCGAGCATCAGGCCTTTGCGTGCGACATTATATTTATTGGCCCCAAAGGAGCGATAATTGATGACAGGATTGTCAGGATTATTGTTGACATCTACCACCGGGGAAAAACTCACGTTGATGCCCACTGCTTTGAGCTCCGCAGCCATTGACTCCCCCACAAAATACAGGAGGGAATCGTTCCGCACCGCGCCCATAGTCATTTGATAAGGATAGCGACGCATCCCCTTTAATCTCATGGCAGGTCCCCACTCAGCATCTTGCCCAATCAATAAAGGTACTTTTGCAGCCGTTTGGTAGCGAGTAACCAATTCTCGCTGTCGCTCGGGCGTCCCTTGCATAAAGATCAGACCGCCCAAATGTTGTTGCCTGACCATGCGCTCGATATAAGCCTCATGAGCAGGTTCACGATTGGAAAAAGCCGCTAACATGAACAGTTGCCCAATCTTTTCCTCTAAAGACATAGCACGCATTTTACCTTCTACCCAGGCGTTGGCGGTAGTTTCTTGTTTACCGCTTCGCGGAACGCCAGCAGCCGGCTCTTGGGCTAGACCCAAACGTATTACGCTAAAAGAAAAAGTAGAGAGGAGGAGCAATCCTTTGAGCGACAAAAAATTCATACAGGGGATCTTCTAGGACTTAGATTATGGGGACTTGCAATCAAAATCTAAGCTAGGGCAAAAAGCAATGTGAATCAAACTTTTTGCGACGACCGGTCAAAAATCTCGTATGGACCTATAAGATCAATAATTCTACTATAGCACAAAGGCCAAACACAACCGAAGCCACGCCATTGGTCGTGAAGAAGGCAAGGTTGATCTTGGAGAGATCTTGGGGTTTGACAAGTGTATGTTGATAAATCAACAAGGCGAGGAAAGTAGCCGCTCCCACCCAAAATATCCAACCGCCGCCAATTAGATAGCCAAAAGTAAGGATCATCGAAGCGGTGAGGACATGCAGTAAAGTCGAAACGATCAGTGCATTTCTCTTGCCGAGAAAGGCAGGAATACTATTGAGTTTGTGATCGCGATCAAACTCTTCGTCTTGTAAGGCATAGATAATATCAAAACCACTGACCCAAGTAAGGACTGCAATGCCTAGCACGATAGGCTCCCAAGCAAATTGGGCGGTAACCGCAATATATGCCCCCACCGGCGCCAAGGCGAGCCCAAGTCCCAATACCATATGGCATAAGGCGGTAAAACGCTTTGTTAGTGAATAGCCGAGGATCACCAATAAAGCTACTGGAGAAAGAAAAAAGCAGAGTGGGTTGATAAACCAGGTAGTACCGATAAACAGTAAGGAGTTGAGAATCACAAAAATAAGCGCATTGCGCGGAGTGAT
The DNA here is from genome assembly GCA_038534415.1 of Bacteroidota bacterium. GTDB lineage: Bacteria > Bacteroidota > Bacteroidia > J057 > J057 > JBCAWW01. The sequence continues at coordinate 4,487 of JBCAWW010000487.1, forward strand.
CAGCCCAGCCGGAATCTCTCTGACTGCAGTACGTTGATTTTCGCCATCTATATCACGGTCGATATAGCGATTGAAGCCCATAGCCGCATTGCGCGCAAATACCATACAAAGCAAAACCAGCAAAAACGATTGCCAATAAGGCTTGTCCGGGCTAAGCGCCTCTGATTGCATCACTTCAAAACCCCAAAATAGTCCTAAGAGGGCAAATGGGAGGGCAAAAATGGTATGCGAAAACTTGACCAGGGATAAGTATTTCTTCATTTCTGAATTATTCTCAAACAATTAGCCTTCAAACTGATTTCAATCAGAGTTGTTTGGTTTCATATATCAAACCATTAATATAT